>CACGVB010000003.1 GCA_902576395.1 uncultured Pelagibacteraceae bacterium | reverse complement strand
TTACGTGCTGATCATCATGCTCAATATGAAATTAGAGTTTATGCAGATATAATGCTCGATACATTAAAAAGGTGGGTTCCAATAACATATGATGCCTTTATGGATTATAGAGTAGGAGGTACAGAGGTCTCTGCTAAAGGAAAAGTTATTATTCAAAAATTATTGAAAGGTGAGGAAATAAATTTAGAACAGTCTGGACTTTCAAAAAGAGAGTGGAATGAACTTATGGTAGCTTTTGAAATTAAAGATAAGATTGTTTAATTTCTTCTGCAAATTTTAAATAAATTTTTGTAATTTCATGATCTGGGTCTTTCTCAACAATTGGAATTCCCATATCC
The DNA here is from genome assembly GCA_902576395.1 of uncultured Pelagibacteraceae bacterium. Taxonomy (GTDB): domain Bacteria; phylum Pseudomonadota; class Alphaproteobacteria; order Pelagibacterales; family Pelagibacteraceae; genus Pelagibacter. The sequence goes on along the minus strand of CACGVB010000003.1, from coordinate 76,652 downwards.
CCATATTTTCCAACATCAGAATTTATTGGTATTTGTCCTAAAAATTTCTTATTAAATTCTTGCGCGGTTCTTTCAACACCATTTTCGCCAAAAATTGCATATTTTTTTCCGTCATCGCCAATAAAGTGACTCATATTGTCAACTAATCCGATAATATTTACTTTTAATTTTTCAAACATTCTAATTCCTCTCTTTACGTCTTGGAGTGCTATTTCCTGAGGAGTTGATACTATGATTGTACCATCTAAACTAATCTCCTGTGCAAATGTCAGTTGAGTGTCACCAGTGCCTGGGGGCATGTCAACAATAATAAAGTCTAAGTCTTTCCAACCAACTTTTTGAGTGAAGGTTTTAATAGCACTTGTTACCATTGGTCCTCTCCAGATCATGGGTGTTTGCTCATCTGTTAAAAAACCAATAGACATACATTGAATGTCATACTTTATAATTGGTTTTAAAGTTTGACCGTCGCTATCAGGCTTTTCATTTATAGAGAATAGTTTTGGTAAAGATGGACCATAAATATCAGCATCTAAAATTCCAACTTTGCATCCAACTTTTTTTAAGGCCAAAGCTAAATTTGTCGCAAAGGTAGACTTTCCAACACCTCCTTTTGCACTTGAAACAGAAATAGTAAATTTAGTGCCTGGAATGGGGTTTCTTTTGAAGGTTTTTGGCTCAGTTTTTGCCTTCATTGTGTCACTAAGACCTACTTTTTTATCATTCATAAAAATACACTTACCTTGTTTTTGATTATAAAGACACTATATAGAATGTCATAATGACGATTTACAAAAATCAAAGTCCATGGGGAAGCCCTCCAGGTAGTGGCGGAGGAAGCGGAAATGGTGGAGGTTTCAGAAGAGGCCCAACACCTCCTAATTTAGATGAGGCAATAAGAAAATTACAAGATACAATAAATAAATTCACTGGAAGTGGCTCAGGCGGTAAAAAACCAATTATACTTGGTTTGATCATACTAGTTGTCATTTGGGCATTAAGTGGTTTGTATAGAGTTCTACCTGATGAACAGGGTGTGGTCTTAAGATTTGGAAAGTTTGTAAATACTACTCAACCAGGATTAAATTATCATTTTCCATTCCCAATTGAGAGTGTGTTAACTCCAAAAGTTACAAAAGTTAATAGAATGGACATCGGTTTTAGATCAGAGAGAGATAGTGGATTTGGTCAAGGCGGTGGTGTTGCGGATGTTCCAGAGGAGAGCTTGATGCTAACTGGTGATGAAAATATTGTTAACATAGACTTTTCAGTATTTTGGGTAATAAAAGATGCTGGAAACTTTCTTTTTAAAATTCAAGATCCAGAAGGTACAGTAAAAGCTGCAGCAGAAACTGCAATGAGAGAAGTGATTGCGAGATCAAATATTCAACCTATTCTTACAGAAGGAAGAGCTGTTATTGAAAGAGATACTCAAGATATAATTCAAGGAATACTTGATGAATATGAAAGTGGAGTTCAAATTACACAAGTTCAAACTCAAAAAGCTGACCCACCAGACCAGGTTATTGATGCTTTTAGAGATGTGCAAGCTGCTAGAGCTGATATGGAAAGGTCAAAAAACGAAGCAGAAGCTTACGCAAATGATGTAATACCAAGAGCTCGAGGAGAAGCAGCAAAAATTTTACAAGCTGCTGAAGCTTACAAAAAAGAAGTTGTCGCAAAAGCAGAGGGTGAAGCAAGTAGATTTTTATCAATCTATACAGAGTATGCTAAAGCAAAAGAGGTTACTCAGGAAAGAATGTATTTAGAGACAATGGAGCAGGTTCTCGCAGATATTAATAAAATTATAATTGATAAAGACTCAGGATCTGGAGTTGTGCCATATCTTCCGTTACAAGAATTAAAATCAGGGGCAAATTAATGAAAGCTGGAAAATTTATATTACCCATAATCATTTTGATAGGAGCAACGTTATTCTTTTCAATATTTATAGTTAAAGAAGTAAATCAAGCTATAGTTCTACAATTTGGTGATCCTAAAAGAATTATTTTAAAGCCAGGTTTAAACTTTAAGCTGCCTTTTATTCAAAACGTAGTGTTTTTAGATAAAAGAGTTTTAAATTTAGATACTCCGCCAGAAGAGGTTATTGCATCTGATCAAAAACGTCTAATAGTTGATGCATTTGCAAGATTTCAAATTATTGATCCATTGAAATTTTATATTTCCGTAGGAAACGAAAGAGTTGCGAGATCAAGACTAGCAACGATTATTAATTCAAGAATAAGAAATGTATTAGGTCAACAAAAACTCCAAACATTATTATCTGAAGATAGATCAAAACAAATGGCTTTAATTCAACAAGGTGTTAATAATGAAGCTGAAAATTTTGGTATTAAGATAGTTGACGTAAGAATTAAAAGAGCTGATTTACCCCAAGCAAATAGTGATGCAATTTTTAGAAGAATGCAAACTGAGAGGGAAAGAGAAGCTAAAGAGTTTAGAGCAAAAGGTGCTGAAATGGCAGTTACTATAACATCAACCGCAGATAAAGAAGTTACTGTTATTTTAGCCGACGCACAAAAAAAATCAGAAATTATGAAAGGGGAAGGTGATGGTCAAAAAAATAAAATTTTTGCCGATGCATTTGGACAAGACCCTGAATTTTTTGGTTTTTACAGAGCAATGCAAGCTTATCAAAATGCTTTAATCGGCGGAGAAACATCAATGATATTATCTCCTGATAGTGAATTTTTTAAGTTTTTTGGAAATAAAGAAAAATAATAATTTTAGTTAATATGAAAGAATTGATCATAGCATTTGGTCTTTTCTTGTTCATCGAAGGTGTTTTATATGCCTTATTTCCATCAAAAATGAAAAATATGTTAAAAAAACTTGATGCTTTAGCTGACAAACAATTAAGAACAGGTGGACTAGTATTTGCAATTATAGGATTTATAATTATTTGGTATTCAAAGACATGAAAAATATTTACAAAATCTTATCAATATTAATAATTTCAATAAATTATTTTACAATCTCTAAAGCTCAAGAAATTCCATCATCATTTGCAGATTTAGCAGAGAAATTAATGCCTTCAGTTGTAAATATTTCTACTACTACAACCGTAACAACAAAATCAAATCCTTTACCATTTGAATTTCCACCAGGTTCACCATTTGAGGATATGTTTGGTTCTCCTCAACAAAGACAAACTAGTGCACTAGGATCAGGTTTTATAATTGATGAAGAGGGAATTGTAATAACAAACAACCATGTGATTCAAGGAGCATCAGATATATTTGTTAGAGTTAATGGGGATGCAGATTATAAAGCTGAAGTACTTGGTGCTGATGCAGGCATGGACATTGCCGTATTAAAAATTAAGTCTACAGAAAAATTTAAACCAGTAAAATTTGGAAACTCGGATAAATCTAGAATTGGTGATTGGGTTATTGCAATTGGAAACCCATTTGGTCTTGGAGGTACAGTAACAGCAGGAATAATTTCTGCAAGAAATAGAAGTATAGGTCTTTCAAGATATGAAGATTATATTCAAACTGACGCTTCAATAAACCAAGGAAATTCAGGAGGCCCCCTATTTAATATGAATGGAGATGTCATTGGAATAAATACGGCTATACTTGGTCAATCTGGATCAATTGGAATAGGATTTGCAATCCCATCTAATAGTGCTCAAAAAGTAATTGATCAATTAATTGAATTTGGAGAAACAAAAAGAGGATGGCTTGGTGTTAGAATTCAAGTTGTAGATCAAGGAATCGCAGATGCAGAAAAGCTAGATAGACCTAGAGGTGCTTTGGTTGCTAGTGTTGCTGACAATAGTCCATCAGACAAAGGAGGAATTAAACCTGGTGATATAATTTTAGAGTTTGATGGAAAACCAATTAATGAAATGAAGGAACTGCCTAAAATAGTTGCTGAAACAGATGTTGGAAAAAAAGTAATTGTTAAAGTTTGGAGAAATAAAAGAGAAATTATAAAAGAAATAATTCTTGGAAGATTAGAAACTTCAGAAGATTTTAAAGCACAAAAACCAGCAATTGAAAAACCAAAAGTTAGGAGAATTGAAGGTTTGAAAATAGATGTTCGTTTATTAACTAAAGATGATATTGATGCAAGAAATCTTCCGAAAGGAACAAGTGGAGTAGTAATTACAAAAATAGATAAAGATAGCCCTATAAACTATTTGCAAGTTAACAATGTTATTGTTGAAGCAAATAGAAAAAAAATTAACACAATAGGTGATCTAGATAATGTGGTAAAATTAAAGTTAAGAAGTGATGAAAATAACTTGCTAATTGCAATTTATAATAACCAAAATCAAAGAACATATATTGGTGTTAAATTAAAATAATAACATGGACCTAAAGTCCAAAATAATATTAATCTCAGGTCCAACTGCATCAGGTAAGTCGAAAGTTGCATTGAAAATTGCCAAAAAGTTAAATGGAGAAATTATTAATGCAGATAGTATGCAGGTTTATAAAGAATTAAAGATCTTGACTGCTCGACCTTCAAAAAACGATTTGAATAAAATCGATCATCATTTATATGGTTTTAGAAGTGTTAAAAAAGAATTTTCGTCAGGTGAATGGTTAAAATTAGCAAAAAAGAATATTAAAAAAATTAGAGACAAAAATAAAATACCAGTTTTAGTTGGTGGTACAGGTCTTTATTTTAAAGCTTTGACTAATGGATTGGTTAAAATTCCAAAAATACCCATCTCTGTTCGTGATAAAATTAGAAGAATGCAAAATAAATTAGGTCAAAAAAAATTTTTTTTAAAACTCTTAGATAATGATCCATTAGTAAAAAATAAGATTAACCCCACCGATGTTCAAAGATCAATTAGAGCTTATGAAGTTATATCGTTTACAAGGAAATCAGTTTTTAATTGGTATACGAAAACAAAACCATCTTTCAAAAAAGATCAATTTATAAAAATTTATATCGATTATCCTAAAGATGAATTAATTAATAAAATTTCCAAAAGAGTAGATCAGATGATGGAAAATGGAGCTATTCAAGAAGTTAAGGATCTTTTAAAACTTGATTTGAGGAGTGACAGCAACATCTTTAAAGTTATAGGGATAAGAGAGATTAAAGAGTTTATTGATAAAAAAACATCTATGCATGATTTAAAACTAAATATTGTTATAAAAACTAGACAATACGCTAAAAGACAACGAACTTGGTCTAGAGGTCACATGAGTGATTGGCAAAAATTTGACGCTGAGGCTCTTTCAAAATTTATAAAAAAATTATAAAAATCCTCACAATAACTTGACCAATGAGTACAACTTCAGCTAGATTGACTGAATGCCAAAATTATATTCAGGAGCTGAGATAGTATTCAAATGTTTGGAAGATCAAAATGTTAGTAACATATTTGGTTATCCAGGAGGAGCAGTCCTTCCAATATATGATGAATTAAAAAATTTTAATTCAATAAAACATATTTTAGTAAGACATGAACAAGGCGCAGGACATGCTGCAGAAGGCTATGCAAGATCAACTGGCAAACCAGGTGTATTATTAGTTACCTCAGGTCCTGGAGCTACCAATGCTGTTACTGCCTTAACAGACGCTTACATGGACTCTGTTCCGTTAGTTTGCATCACAGGACAAGTGCCAACCCATTTAATTGGTACAGATGCATTTCAAGAATGTGACACAACAGGAATTACTAGACCTTGTACCAAACATAACTGGTTAGTCAAAGATGTTAATGACTTAGCTGAAATAATGCATAAAGCTTTTGAGGTAGCAACAACAGGCAGACCAGGACCTGTTTTAGTTGATATTCCAAAAGATATACAATTTCAAAAAGCTCAATATAAAAATTATAGAAAATTAAAAAAATTAAATGGAAAGTCTCATAACAACTATTCACAAAAAAATATTGATGAATTAATTAGTTTGATTAGTAAAGCAAAAAAACCAATTTTTTATACCGGGGGAGGAGTAATTAATTCAGGCACAAAGGCAAGCGAGTTTTTAAGAGAACTTGTTTATGCAACAGGTTTTCCAATAACTTCAACTTTGCAAGGTCTTGGTTGTTTTCCAGCTGACGATAATCAATTCTTAGGAATGTTAGGTATGCATGGAACCTACGAAGCAAACAACGCCATGTATTCATGTGACTTAATGATAAATGTTGGTGCAAGGTTTGATGATAGAATTACCGGTAAGATTGATGAGTTCTCACCTAAGTCTAAAAAAGTTCATATTGATATAGATCCATCCTCAATAAATAAAAATGTAAAAGTAGATTTAGCAATTGTGGGAGATATTAAGTCGGTTTTAACATCAACACTAAAAACTTTAAAAAAATCTAAAAATAATTTTTCTAAATCTAACAAACATCAAATATCAAATTGGTGGGAACAAATTCAGAAATGGAGATCTAAAAGATCATTAGACTATATTGGTAGTGAAGTAACTATTAAACCTCAATATGCGATTGAAAGATTATATGAACTGACTAAAGATAAAGATACATATATAACAACTGAAGTAGGCCAACATCAAATGTGGGCCGCTCAACACTACAAATTCAATAAACCAAATAGATGGATGACTTCTGGAGGTCTTGGTACGATGGGATATGGATTGCCAGCAGCAGTTGGAGTCCAAATTGCTCATCCTAAGAAATTAGTAATTGATATTGCTGGCGAGGCGTCTGTTTTGATGACTATGCAGGAAATGTCAACTGCAGTTCAGTACAATTTGCCTATAAAAATATTTATTTTGAATAATGAGTACATGGGAATGGTAAGACAATGGCAGGAATTACTTCACGATAAAAATTATTCTGAAAGTTACACTGCTGCATTACCAGATTTTGTTAAAATGGCAGAAGCTTATGGTTGTGTCGGCATAAGAGCAAAAACACCTGAGGAATTAGATGATAAGATTATTGAAATGTTAAATACAGATCGACCAGTAATATTTGATTGCCTTGTAGATAAACAAGAAAACTGTTTTCCAATGATACCTTCTGGAAAACCTCATAATCAAATGTTACTTGGTCCTAAAGATCAAAAAGAAAAAAAAATTACTGGAAAGGGTAGAACACTGGTTTAATGGCTAACTCAAAATCAGCATATAGTTTTGCAGGAAAAAAACAGAAGACTGATACTCATATTATAGTTGTATGGGTAGATAATGAGGCTGGAGTTTTAGCACGTGTAGTTGGTTTATTTTCTGGAAGAGGCTACAATATCGAGTCCCTTGCAGTAGCTGAGGTCGATCAGAAGCAAAATATTTCAAGAATAACAATTGTAACCACGGGTACACCACAAGTGGTAGATCAGATTAAACTTCAATTAAAAAAATTAGTTCCAGTTCACAAAGTGGCAGATTTTAAGAGAGAAGATAAAAATGTTATTTTTAAAGAAATGGCATTATTTAAGTTTGTTGCAAACAATAGTAAATTAAATAAAGCTTTTGAAGCTTGTAAAAATTATAATCCAGTAATATTAGATAAAACAAATAAATCAAATGTTATACAAATTACAGCTTTAAGAAGAGAAATAGATACTATGTCAAAAAATTTAAAAAAATTTGGTTTAGTGAGTGTTTCAAGAACAGGTGCAGTCGCTATGACAAGAGGATCAGAAATATTTAAATAAAATAAAAAATTAAAGGAGAGAAATTATGAAAATGTTTTATGAAAAAGATACTAATGTAGATTTAATAAAAGATAAGAAAGTAGCAATTTTTGGCTACGGAAGCCAAGGACATGCGCATGCACTTAATCTAAGAGATAGTGGTGTTAAAGAAGTTGTGGTAGCTTTAAGAGAGGGCTCATCAAGTATTGAAAAAGCTGAGTCTAAAGGTTTAAAAGTTATGAATTTATCTGATGCTGCAGAATGGGCAGATGTAGTTATGATTCTAACACCAGACGAATTACAAGCATCAATATATAAAAACCATATAGAGCAACGTGTAAAAGAAGGAACCTCAATCGCGTTCGCTCATGGTTTAAATGTTCACTATGATCTTATAAAAGCTAGAAAAGATTTAGATGTATTTATGGTTGCACCAAAGGGACCTGGGCATTTAGTAAGAAGTGAATATGAAAAAGGTGGTGGAGTTCCTTGTTTATTTGCTGTTCACCAAGATGGTTCTGGTAAAGCAAGAGATTTGGCAATGTCATATGCATCAGCTGTTGGTGGTGGTAGATCTGGAATAATTGAAACAACATTTAAAGATGAGGTAGAAACGGATCTATTTGGAGAGCAAACAGTATTATGTGGTGGACTTGTTGAACTGATTAAAAATGGATATGAAACTTTAGTAGAAGCTGGATATGAACCAGAAATGGCTTATTTTGAAACTGTTCACGAAGTGAAACTGATTGTAGATTTAATATATGAAGGTGGAATTGCTAATATGAATTATTCAATTTCAAATACCGCAGAGTATGGAGAGTATCAGTCAGGTCCAAGAATAATTAAAAAAGATGAAACCAAGCAAAGAATGAAAGAAGTTTTAGCAGAAATTCAATCTGGTAAATTTACAAAAGAATGGATGGAAGAATGCAAAAATGGTCAAAAAAACTTTCTTGCAACTAGAGCCAAATTAGCAGAACACTCTGTTGAAAAAGTAGGTGCTGAACTTCGGGCTATGATGCCTTGGATTTCAAAAAAGAAACTTGTTGATAGCGATAAGAAGTAGATAAATTATTGTTTTATTTGGCCTAAAATAGCCATTTTATTTTGCAATCTGAGCGTGAGCATGTATGATACTCATGCTTAAATTAATAAATGACTAATAATAACAGAGTATACATTTTTGATACTACAATGCGTGATGGAGAGCAGTCTCCTGGCGCATCAATGAGTTTGGAAGAAAAAATCCAAATAGCTAGAGTATTTGACGAACTTGGAATAGATATTATTGAAGCTGGATTTCCAATTGCATCTCCAGGAGATTTTGAAGCTGTAACTGAAGTCAGTAAAATATTAAAAAAATCAATACCTGCAGGTTTAGCAAGACATTCAAAAAAAGATATTGATAGATGCTATGAGGCTCTTAAACATGCTCCAAGATTTAGAATTCATACTTTTATTTCCACAAGTCCTTTACATATGAAGCATAAACTTAATAAATCACCAGAAGAAGTTTATGAAGCGATAAAACAAAATGTAACTTATGCAAGAAACTTTACTGATGATGTGGAATGGTCTTGTGAAGATGGTACCAGAACAGATATGGATTATATGTGTAAGACAGTCGAACTAGCAATTAAATGTGGTGCTAAAACCATTAATATTCCTGATACTGTTGGCTATACTATACCATCTGAATTTACAAAAATTATTGAAACTCTGTTAAATAAAGTTCCAAACATAGATAAAGCAATTCTTTCAACTCATTGCCATAACGATTTAGGTTTGGCAGTTGCCAATTCTTTGGCAGGTGTTCAAGCAGGAGCTAGACAAATTGAATGTACTATAAATGGTCTAGGAGAAAGAGCTGGAAATGCAGCTCTTGAAGAAGTTGTGATGGCCATGAAAACAAGACCTGATTTAATGCCATATGAAACTGGAATTGAAACTACTCTTCTAAGTAAAGCATCCAAGATAGTATCAAATGCCACAGGTTTTCCTGTACAATATAATAAAGCTATTGTCGGAAAAAATGCTTTTGCTCATGAAGCAGGCATTCATCAAGATGGAATGTTAAAAAATAGGCAAACATATGAAATTATGACACCAGAGAGTGTAGGCGTCAAACAAACATCTCTTGTAATGGGCAAACATTCAGGAAGACACGCATTTAAAGATAAATTAACTAGTTTAGGATATCCAGATCTTACTGATGATGTTGTAGATAATGCATTTGCAAAATTTAAAATCTTAGCAGATAAAAAGAAACATGTTTATGATGAAGATATAATTGCTTTAATAGATGATAGTTTAATAACAGACAATAAAGTAAGTGCAATCAATTTGAAATCTTTAAAAGTATTTGCTGGTACAGGAGAACCTCAAAGAGCAGAAATGACATTAGATGTTTTTGGTGAAGTTAAAAAAGCATCAGAAACAGGTGACGGACCGGTTGATGCAATTTTTAAATGTATAAAAAAACTTTATCCACATGAGGTGAATTTACAACTATACCAAGTGCATGCTGTTACAGAGGGAACAGATGCCCAAGCTACAGTAAGTGTTAAAATTGAAGAAAATGGTAAAACAACTGTAGGACAAGCTGCAGATACTGACACTTTAGTTGCATCTGCAAATGCTTATATAAATTCACTTAATAAAATGATTATAAAAAGAGATAAAACAGCACCAGGGACAAATATAGAAAATCAAAATTTTGAGAATCAAAAGATGAAAGGTATATAAAAATGGCAATGTTCAGCAACTTAAAGAAATTATGGAGTCAAGATATGGCAATAGATCTTGGTACAGCAAACACACTTGTAGTGTTAAAGGGCAAAGGTGTTGTTCTTAATGAACCATCAGTAGTTGCAGTTGTTGACAATAAAGGAAAAAAATCAGTTTTAGCTGTCGGAGATGAAGCAAAGACCATGCTTGGAAGAACACCAGGAAATATTCAAGCAATTAGACCTTTGAGAGATGGTGTTATTGCAGACTTCGTTGTCACTGAGGAGATGATTAAACACTTTATTAAAAAAGTTCATAAAAAAACATTAGCCAATCCAAGAATTTTAATTTGTGTGCCAACTGGCTCAACACCAGTTGAGAGAAAAGCTATTCAAGATAGTGCACTTGCGGCAGGAGCTCGTAAAGTTAACTTAATTGAAGAACCAATAGCTGCAGCAGTAGGAGCTGGACTACCGATATCTGAAGCAACTGGGTCAATGGTTGTTGATATAGGTGGAGGCACAACTGAAATTGCAGTTTTATCTTTAGGTGGCGTTGTATATTCTGAGTCATTAAGAGTAGCTGGAGACGCAATGGATAATGCTTTAAAAGAATATATGAGAGAAGAGTACAATTTAATGATTGGCGATAGTACTGCAGAAAAAATCAAAAAAGATATTGGCACAGCTATCCCAACAAATAATAACACATATGCAGTTAAAGGTAGAGATTTAAGATCTGGAACTCCCAAAGAGGTAAATATTTCAGAAGAAGATACTGCAGAAGCACTAAATCCAATTCTAAAAGATATAGTATCTGCAATAAAAAAAGCTTTAGAGAATACTCCACCAGAGTTATCTGCTGATTTAGTTGATATGGGCTTAACCCTTACAGGCGGTGGTTCTCTTTTAAATAATATAGATAAAAGATTTTCCAAAGAAACAGGACTTCCAGTAAATGTTGCTGATGATCCCTTATCTTGTGTTGCAATTGGAACTGGTAAAGCTTTAGACCAAGAGGAAACTTTTTCATCAGTCTTATCTGAGTATTAATCAAAATGTCTAGAGAAATGGGCAGAGATGATTTGGTTATATCTGCTCGTTCAATTTTTTTGAATAAAGGTAATAGACGAAAATTTTCACTTTTAACTTTAATTGTAGTATCCATAATTGTTCTATCATTAGAATATTTTAAAACAGGACCTATTAATCAGTTTAGGTCAGTAGCCAAAGATGCTGTTTTAAAAACCTCGTATTTTATATCATTTCCATTTTTATCTTTAAAAAATGCTTATTATAGTGTTGGTGATCTTTTAAAAATATATGAAGAAAATAAACAACTTAAGATTATTGATTTAAATATCGAAGAGTTAAAACTTGAAAATCAATTTTTAAAAGAAGAAAATATAAGGCTTAATGCATTGATTGAAGAAAAAAACCTCTTTTCAGATAATTATCATTTAACTAAAATTTTACTAGATCAGAAGAGCCCATATTTACGATCAATTGTGATTAATAAAGGTTTCAAACATGATATTAAAATAGGCTCAGGTGTGAGAAGTGGATCATATTTTATAGGTAAGGTAGTTGGAGTTAATTATTTAACCTCGAGAGTTTTATTAATTAATGATCTTAATAGTAAGATACCAGTAATAATTGAACCTAATGGAACCAGCGCAATAGTTTCAGGAAATGGAAGTAAATTTAATGGTGACATTGAGTATCTGCCTGAAAAAGATCAAGTCGAAGAGGGTTATATTGTTTATACTTCAGGAGCTGATGGGATAATTTCATCTGGAATACCCATAGGCAAAATAACTATTATAAATAACAAAAAATATGTGAAATTTTTTGCAGATTTCGATCAAATTAAATTTGTTAAGGTTTATTTTAAAAAGTGAGTTTATTTGCTAACAGAATTTATTCTAAGACAATTACAAGTTTACCCACTTTAATTTTATTTTTAGTCGTAATTTTAGGTTTAAATATTAATATTATTTATAAAAATTATAATTTTATCATAAACTTTAGCTACATAATTGTATTCTTCTGGAGTTTAAAAAAACCAGAGCATCTAGGTTATGGATTAATTTTTTTTGCAGGTATTTTAAATGATATAGTTCAAAGTTTGCCAATTGGAATATCTTCCCTAGATTATTTATTATTATCTGCGATTGGAGCATTTATAAGAAATAGAACAATCATATACAATTTAATTTATGATTGGATATCATTTTTCATAGCAATTTTAATTGTAGGATCAGTAAATTACATTATATTAATAACAATATTTAAAATTCCAATTGTCTATGAAAGTTTAATATTGGGTTTATTCGTTACATTTTTAATCTACCCTATATTTTTCAAAATATTTATTTGGATAGATAATATGGTGCTAGTTAAAAAGAATGATAAAAAAAACTGACAATTTAAATAAAAATAAAATTATAAGTAGAAGACTTTTTGTTTTAGTTGCAGCAAAAATCGGGTTACTTGGGATTGTTACTTCAAGATTATATAATCTGCAAATTTCTGAAAAGCAAAAATATGAAGTTTTATCTGACAAAAATAGAATTAGAGAATGGAAAACCCCACCTCAAAGAGGAATAATAACTGATTATTTTAATAATGTTATTGCAGATAATCAAAGAGTTTATCAAGTTCATTTATCTCTTGAAGAAGTTTCCAATTTTAATAATTCAATTTTTAAACTTAAAAATATTATAAGTCTTAAAGAGGATGAAATAAAAAAAATATATGAGAAGAAAGAAAAGTCTAAGCCGTGGGATACTTTAATAATTTCTGAAAATTTATCATGGAACGAATTTTCTAAATTAAATTTGTACTTGCATGAATTGGATGGAGCGAAGCCAGTTTTGTCTACATCAAGATATTACCCTTATTCCAATGATTTAGTACATGTCGTTGGTTATGTTGGTGATGCAACAACTCAAGATATTCAAAATAAAAAAAAAATAGAGGAAAATTTTGTACCAGGTTTAAAAGTTGGAAAAATTGGTATTGAAAATTCAAAAGATACTGACCTAATAGGGAATCATGGAACCAAAAGATATGAAGTAAACGCATCAGGAAAAAAAATAAGTGAAATTAGTTATAATAAAGAAACTCAAGGTGAAAATTTAAGAACGACCATAGACTTAGAAATTCAGCAAATGGCTCAAGAGTTATTAAAAAATCAGGCAGGTTCAATATGTGTTATGGATATATACACAGGTGAAGTAATTACTATGGCATCGTCTCCAACCTACGATCCAAATAAGTTTACGCATGGAATAAGCACAAAAGATTGGAATGAAATTAAAAATAATAACTTAAGACCTTTACTAAATAAATCATTAGCTGGATTATATTCCCCTGGATCAACTATAAAACCCTTAGTTGCACTTGCTGCACTAGAATATGGAATAATAAACACAAAGTTTAAAGTAAACTGTAAAGGTCATGATCATCCATATGAATTGTATGGAGAAAGATATCATTGTTGGAAAAAAAATGGTCATGGATTAATGAGTATGAGAAATGCCATTAAACAGTCATGTGATATTTATTTTTATGAAGTCGCGAGGCTTTTAGGTGTAGATAAGCTTTCACTAATTGCAAAAAGGTATGGTCTAGGTTCAAAAGTTTTAGAAGATTTTTTTTCAGAAGAAAAAAAAGGAATTGTCCCCTCAACGAAATGGAAAAAACAAGTTTTAGAACAGCCTTGGTACCTTGGTGAAACTGTAATTACTGGAATAGGACAGGGTTACATTCAGACTACTCCACTTCAATTATGTTTGATGACAGCGCAATTAGCTAATGGAGGCTATAAGATTAAGCCAAATTTAATTTATGATAAAGAAATAGATTTAGATACAATTAAATCTAAAATTGAAAGTGAAAAAAATAAATCTGTAAGTCAAAATATTTTGAAAGATCATGAATTTAAACACTATGAAAGACTTTACAGAAATCCAAATAATTTAAAGTTAGTTCTGGATGCAATGTATGGGTCAACCAATGAACAATTTGGAACCTCTTTCAAATCTAGACATAAAGAAGATAAATACAAGTTTGCTGGAAAAACTGGGACTTCTCAAGTTAAAAGAATTACTGACCAAGATAGAGAGCTTGATTTAGACCTTGATGAGATAGAATATAAAAGTAGAGATCATGCTTTATTTATTGCATTTGCGCCTTATGATAAACCAAGATATTCCCTTAGTGTTTTAATAGAGCATGGAGGCTCAGGTAGCAAGGCAGCTGCTCCACTAGCAAACAAATTAATAAAAAAAATTTTAGATAGGCATGAATTAAGAGAAAAAATTAGAAAAGATTTAAAAAATATTGCATGATACTTTCAACGTCACTAAATTCTACTAGCTATTCATTTATAGATAAACTGAAAGCTATTGATTACTTTTTAATAATAATTGTTGCCATAATAGGTTCAATGAGTGTTTTTTCAATTTATTCTACAGAAAGTGGGAACTTTTCTTTTTATACTAAAAATCATCTAACTAGATTTCTAGTATTTTTTTTTATGTTTTTAGTTCTGTCATTTGTAAGAGTTTCATTTTGGTATAGGCAGGCATATATATTTTATATTTTAGGAATTTTACTTTTATTACTTGTAATTTTTTTTGGAATTTCAGCGTCAGGGTCTAAACGATGGATAAATTTTTTCATAATGAACCTTCAACCTTCAGAACTGATGAAAATTGCAATAATAGTTTGTTTTGCAAGATATTACCATCGTATTCAAAGCTCAGATATTCAAAGTTATAAATATTTATTACAACCAATCATACTTTTGTTAATACCTTGCTATTTAGTTATAACTCAACCTGATTTAGGAACAGCTATTTTAATAGCAGGAAGTGGATTGGCTATTATTTGGTTAGCAGGACTTAATTTAAAATATTTTATATATTCAGGATTAATATTGTTAGTCTCATTACCTTTTGTAATTTCAATTTTAAAACCATATCAAAAATCAAGAATATTAACTTTTTTTAATCCAGAAAGAGACCCTTTGGGTGCAGGTTATCAAATAATTCAATCTAAAATAGCAATTGGTTCGGGAGGATTGTTAGGCAAAGGTTTCTTACAAGGTACACAAAGTTATCTTGAATTCTTACCTGAAAAACACACTGACTTTATTTTTACTCTTTTTTCTGAAGAATTTGGCTTCTTTGGTTCAATGGTTCTTATTTTATTATACGCTTTATTAATTTATAGAATAATAAGGATTGGTTTTTCTAGTAGATCATTTTTTGCAAAACTATACTGTTTTGGTTTTGCATCTGCTTTATTCTTATATATTTTTGTAAATATAGCTATGGTAGTTGGGTTGTTGCCAATAGTTGGGGCACCACTTCCTATCATGTCATACGGAGGATCATCTATGTTATCAATAATGCTTGGTTTAGGTATCGTAATGAGCTGCAAAATTTATAGTCGAGATTCGATCGGCAATTAAGATATTGTAAACAGTTATCCACCGCGATCAAATAACATCTATTATAATTTATCCCACCAACTATATTTTTTCTATGTCAGAAAAAATTTTAAAAGTTGGTATAATAGGAGCAGGAATTCAAGGAGTCTGTAATGCTCTTTTTCTTCAAAAAAAAGGCTATCAAGTAATTTTGTTCGATAGGGATGAACCTGGAAATGCAGCCTCTTATGGTAATGCGGGTCATTTTTCTCCTTATGCATCAGTCCCTTTAAACAGACCAGATATTGTAAGTGATGTTCCATCAATGCTTATGAGTTCAAGGGGACCTTTGGCACTTAAATGGAATTATGTTCCAAAAATGATCCCTTGGTTTTCAAAATTTTTAATGAATTGTACTAATAATAAAATGATGCATACCGCAAAAAATATGCATCAAATTTTAGATCAATCATTACTAGCTTATGATGAACTATTCGAAGAGATAGATCTAGAAGGTTTAGTTGAAAATAATGGTATTTTATATGTTTGGAATGAAAAAAATTTAAAAAGTAGAGAACTAGAAATAAAAATTAGAGATGATTTAGGTGTTAAACAACAGGTGGTAAATAAAAAAGATATACATGATCTAGAGCCAAATTTAAAACCATTTTATCATGGAGGTGTTTTTTATGATTATGCAAGACATGCAAGAAATCCAAAAAAAATATTAGTAAAATTATTTCAAAATTTTTTAAACAAAGGTGGAAAGTTTTTAAAACTTAATATCCAAGATTTGAATTTTGACGAAGAAAAACCTGTTCTAAGATCGGAAACCCAGAGATTTGTTTTTGATAAATTAGTTATTGCATGTGGTGCGTTTTCAAAAAAACTAACTGATAAACTTCATGAGAATATTCCACTTGATACCGAAAGAGGGTATCATGTTCATTTTAAAGATTTTGATCATTTAATTTCTAGACCAGTGGTTTATTCTAACAGAGGGTTTGGAATGTCACCAATGGATCAAGGGTTAAGAGTAGTTGGTACTGTGGAGTTTGGCGGTCTAGAAAATGCTTTATCAAAATCCAGGATCAAAAACTTGATTCTAAATGCAAAGGATATGCTTGACGGCTTACCTGAGCATAAAGATGAGTGGTTAGGATTTAGACCTACACTGCCAGATTTTTTACCAATAATTGGACCATCAAAAAATTATAAAAATGTTTTTTACTCATTTGGTCATCATCATTTAGGATGGACTTTAGGTGCAATTTCTGGGAAAATAGTCTCTGGTATGATTGCAAATGAAAATACTAATATGGATTTAAAACCTTACAGTTCAGTTAGATTTGCCTAATAAAGTTTAATAGTGTGGAAATTAAACTTGAAGACAAATATAAACTAAGAAAAGGTACTAGATTTTTAACTGGTGCCCAAGCTCTTGTTCGAGTTCCAATTGTCCAGGCAAGACGAGATAAACAAAAAAACTTAAACACTGCATGTTATATCTCTGGTTATAGAGGATCTCCTTTAGGGGGCTATGATCAGCAGATTTTAAAAAATAAAAAATATTTGAATGAAAACAATATTTATTTTCAACCAGGAATAAATGAGGAACTTGCTGCAACTTCTTTATGGGGAACACAGCAAGTAAATCTTAGAAAACAAGATAAATACGATGGTGTTTTTGGCATATGGTATGGTAAAGGGCCAGGAGTAGATAGGGCAGGAGATGCATTAAAACATGTAAATCTGGCAGGTACCTCAAAGTTTGGAGGCGTCATTGCTTTAATGGGAGATGACCATATATGTGAGTCCTCAACAACCTCTCATCAAAGTGAATTTGCAATGATTGATGCGATGATACCTTTTTTTAATCCAAGTGGTGTTCAAGAAATACTAGATTATGGAATAATAGGAATAGAATTATCAAGAAAAAGTGGATGTTGGGTAGGGATAAAGTGTGTTCATGATAATGTGAGTTCAGGAGCAACAGTTGACTTAGATGAAAATAGGTTAAATCTTTTAGATATTTCAAGTGAAACCTATCCATCTGAAGGTTTAAATATAAGACTCAAAGATACCGCTCAAGAAAAAGAATATCGTTTGCATCATCATAAAATAAAATATGTAAAAGAATTTTGTAAACTAAATAGTTTAAATAAATTAATTTTTGACTCAGAAAATCCAAAGGTTGGAATAATTAGCACTGGAAAGTCTTTTTTAGATACAAAATTAGGACTAGAAAAAATTGGAATAAACGAAGATGTTGCTAATAAAGCAGGAATTAAATTTCTTAAAATTGCTATGCCTTGGCCATTAGAAGAAACGATAATTGAAAATTTTGCAGAAAGTTTAGAAAAAATCATTGTTGTTGAAGAAAAAAGATCAATCATTGAAACACAAGTCAAGGAAATATTATTTAATAAAAATTTAAATATAAAAGTAGTTGGAAAAAATGACGAAAATAATAATGATTTATTTGTTTCCTCTGGAGCTTTAGATCCAGGAGAAATTGGTTTAAAAATATATGAAATAATTAATTACCTTAACTTACCAGATGAAGTACATAATCTTTCAAAAAAATTAAAGTCTTTGAAAGAAAAAACTAATTCAAACATTTCCTTAAAAAGAGTTCCACACTTCTGTTCTGGGTGCCCTCATAATACTTCAACTAGAATACCGGAAGGTAGTCGAGCAATTACAGGTATTAGTTGTGCATACCTAGTGGAACATATGGAGAGAAATAATGAAGGCTTTTCACAAATGGGATCAGAGGGGGCAACTTGGGTTGGCGAGTCTGTATTTAGTAATACTGACCATGTTTTTCAAAATATGGGAGACGGGACTTACATCCATTCAGGAATTCTATCTATAAGACATGCAGTTGCAGCAAAAACTAAAATGACATTTAAGATTTTGTATAATGATGCCGTTGCTTTGACAGGAGGTCAAGCATTAGATGGATTACCAACAGTTGCGCAAATGTCTAAACAACTTGAAGCAGAAGGAGTCGAAGAAATTGCAATTATTACAGATGAAATTGAAAAATATAATGATAGTGGAGGTTTTGCGAGGAAATCTAAAATTTATGACAGAAAAAATATTATAGATGTTCAAATTGAATTGAGCAAAATTAATGGAACAACTGTAATAATTTATGATCAAACCTGTGCGGCTGAGAAAAGAAGAAGAAGAAAAAAAGGTATCTTAGAGGAACCTAAGAAAAAAATTTTTATTAATAAAGACTTATGCGAAGGTTGTGGAGATTGTGGAATACAATCTAATTGTGTTTCTATTGCACCTATTGAAACTGAGTATGGAAGAAAAAGACAAATTGACCAATCTTCTTGTAACAAAGATTACACATGTGTGGATGGGTTTTGTCCTAGTTTTGTAAGTCTTGAGGGAGATATAAGGCTTAAGAAAAATTATGACGATAATTTAATTAATAAAATAAATTCAAAGATAGAAGATCCAATATTGCCTGAAATTACTAAGTCTTTTGGAATAATGATTGCCGGAATTGGTGGTACAGGAGTTGTTACAATTGGAGCTGTGTTAGCAACAGCTGCTCAAATAGATGGAAAAGGATCAGGGGTTTTAGATATGACTGGGTTAGCTCAAAAAGGTGGAGCTGTTAAAAGTTTCTTAAGAATTTTTGAAAAACCAGAGGATGTAGGGGCAATAAGATTATCTTATGGTGATACAAACTTACTTCTGGGGTTTGATTTACTTGTATCAAATGATTTAGAAATAATAAAAACCTTAGATAAAAAAATTTCTAAATTAATAGTTAATACGGATGAAGTTATGCCTGGAGATTTTACGAGAGACAAAAATTTCTACTTACCTTTTGATGAAATGAGAGATAATTTAATTAATATAGCAGGTCAAGAAAATATAAAATTTATATCTTCAAATAAAATTACATCCAAGATTTTAGGAAATTCAATATTATCTAATATGTTTAATGTTGGAGTTGCATATCAATCAGGCCTGATACCAATTTCAGCTTCATCGATTGAAAAAGCAATTGAATTAAATGGTGCAAGTGTAAAAGATAATATAAACGCATTTAGATTTGGTAGACATTATGAAAATTTAAAAGATGAGGTTTTAGATATAATTAAAGATGAGCCTGAAATATTAGAAGGTTTTGAGTCAAAATATCAGAATAGATTTAAATTTTTAGAAGATTACCAAAATATAAAATATGCTGAAAAATTTGAAGAACTTGTTAGTTACGCAAGAAAGATAGATAAAAATATAGGAAATGGAAGTCAATTCTCAACAGCAGTCTTAAAAAATTATTTCAAATTAATGGCATACAAAGATGAGTATGAGGTATCAAGATTAATGACAAATAAAAAATTCTTAGATGATGTAAATAAAAACTTTGAAGGTGACTTTAATTACAACTTTTATTTAGCTCCACCAATCTTCAGTAAAAAAAGCAAAGTAGATGGTAAATTACTAAAAATAAAATTTGGTGGATGGTTATTTAATGTATTCAAATTACTTTCAAAATTTAAATTTTTAAGAGGTACAAAACTTGATCCATTTGGCTATTTAAATGAAAGAAAAAAAGAAAGAGAATTAATAAGAGATTACAAGCAAACAATTACTGACATAGGAACAAAAATAAATAAATCAAACTATGAAACGGCAGTTAAAATAGCATCAATACCTGATCAAATCAGAGGTTTTGGACATGTTAAGGAAAAGAATATAAAAGAAGCTATAAATTATAGAACAGATTTACTTAATTCTTTTCATGAAAACACTTAGCCCTTTATATTTAGCCCCTCTTTATTTGGTGTTAGCTTGTTTATTTTGGGCAGGTAACTTTATAGTTGGAAAAGCCGCAAGTATTATTGACATTCCTCCTATATCCTTAAATTTTTATAGATGGTTTTTGGCTTGGTTAGTTTTACTTCCATTCACTTATAAAGAATTGTTAAATAACAAAAAAATTATCATAGATAATATTTTTTTATTTTCATTATTGGGAATTTTGGCTGTTACAGTTTTTAATTCAGCTCTTTTTTACTCACTGAGACATACTCAAGTTATTACTGGAGTACTGATGATTTCAACAGTACCAGTTATGATTATATTATTTTCATTCTTACTTAAAATTGAGAAAACAAATTTATTTCAATTAATAGGAGTATTTCTCTCACTTACAGGTGTTTTGTTTATAATAACAAAAGCAAATTTAAATAATTTATTAAATTTATCATTTAACAAAGGAGATATTTTTGCATTAATTGCAATGTTCGCATGGTCTCTTTATTCAGCGCTTTTGAAAAAAAAGGAATTCAATCTATCTCCAATTTCTCTATTACAGGTCGTTATAACTTTTGGAGTTATTTTTCTAATTCCTATGTATTTTATTGATTATAGTTTGGGCAGTGTAATCAAATTGCAATCCTCTTTTTATTTAGTTTTATTCTATGTTGTTTTTTTCCCTGGTCTAATCTCTTTTCTGTTTTGGATAAAAGGCGTTAAGCTTATTGGTGCAAATAGATCTGGAGTTTTTCTACATTTGATGCCAATTCTAGGTGCAATAATGGCCATGATAATATTTAATGAAAAAATTTTATTTTATCATTTCTTAGGTGCAATTTTCATAATTGCTGGTATTACAATCTCGAATAAAAGAACTCAAAATGCTTAAAGTAGCCATTTTAGACGATTACCAAAACGTTGCTCAAGAATTTATAGATTTGAAAAATCTTTCATCAAAGTTTGATATTGAGATTTTCAGTGAACCTTTTGAAAACGAGGATGATGCAATAGAAAAATTAAAAGAATTTGAAGCTCTGCTTATTATGAGAGAAAGAACATCAATTACTTCAAATCTTATTAAAGGTTTGAAAAAACTAAAATACATCTCTACAAGCGGAATGAGAAATAAAGCCATAGATCTTGAAGCAACAAAAAAAGCTAAAATTGTTGTCACTGGAACAGAAATTAACTCAAACCCTACCTCTGAATTAACATGGGCGTTAATTTTAGGGCTAGCTAGAAATATTAAGGTGGAAGTTGATAATATGTACCAAGGCTATTGGCAGACAACAGTGGGAGTTGAATTAAAAGGAAAAATTCTGGGCCTTATTGGTTTAGGAAAAGTTGGATCCCAGGTTGCTAAAATTGCAAACGCTTTTGGCATGCAAGTAATGGCATGGAGTGAAAACTTAAGTCTAGATAAGTGCAAAGAACTTGATGTTTTACCATCTAATAAAGAGGATCTTCTTCAAAACTCTGACTTTATATCAATTCATGTCCAAGGAGGAGAAAGATACAAGGATTGTATAAAGCTTGCTGAATTGGATAAAATGAAAAAAACTGCTTTTCTAATTAATACTTCAAGAGGTCCGATTGTAAACGAAGATGATTTAATTATAGCTCTTTCAACCAATGCAATTGCTGGAGCTGGTATCGATGTTTATGATAAAGAACCTTTACCTAGTAATCATAAATTGAGATTTGTGCCTAACGCACTTTTACTTCCACACTTAGGTTACGTCACAGCTGAGAATTATTCTATTTTCTATACTCAAATGATTGAGAATTTAGAAGCCTGTGTTGCTGGCAAGGCTATTCGAGAAATAAAGTAAAGTGGAATTACCAGTTGTAAATCACCCTGATTATGAAGCAAAAATTGGTGATGATAATAAATTTCCAATTAAAAAGTTTGGTGAATTAGCAAGTTTTCTTAAAAAAGAAAATGTAGTTAAGAAGTTTTATAAACCTGAGCCATGCTCAATTGATACATTAAAAGAAGTTCACTCTGAGGATTATATTTTAAAAATTAAAAATAAAACATTAGAGGAAAAATTAGTAAAAAAAATAGGGTTTCCTTTAGTTGATAGTGTGGTCAGAAGATCTTTAGTTGCAACAGGCGGAACGGTATTGGCCTCTAAATTAGCAATAAATTATGGAATAGCTTGTAACACAGCTGGTGGAAGTCATCATGCTATTTATGATGAGGGAGCTGGTTTTTGTGTTTTTAATGATGTGGCTGTTGCTGCAAAATATCTCTTGAATAGAGGGTTAGCTAACAAAATCCTTATAGTTGATTTAGATGTTCACCAAGGTAACGGAAATTCAGAAATATTTAAAAATGAAAATAATGTTTTTACATTTAGTATGCACACAAAAGTGAATTATCCACCAATTAAATCAAAAAGTGATCTGGATATTGAACTTGAACAAAACATGGAAGATGATGAGTATTTAGATATTTTAAAAAAAAATTTAATTTTTCTAAACGATTTTAATTTTGATTTTGTATTTTACATTGCAGGTGTTGACATTCACTTAGATGATAGATTAGGAAAGTTGTGTATTACTGACAAAGGAGTTAATAAAAGAGACGAGATGGTTATTGGAAACTTTTTTAAAAGAAAAGTTCCTATTTGTGGAGTTTTAGGTGGTGGTTATAACAAAGACTTTAAAAAACTTATTGAATTACACTCAAGTTTACATAAAAATTGTAAAAAAATTCTTAATGAAAAAAATTAATCCAAATTTGTCAAATACGCAGAACAAAATTTTATTTGAAGAGGCCACAGAGCCACCAGGCTCAAGTGAATTAAATCATGAAAAAAGAGAAGGTGCCTATCATTGTGCTAATTGTGGAGTAAAGTTGTTTGACTCAAATACTAAATATGAAAGTGGATCTGGCTGGCCTTCATTCTATGAATCTTTGCCTGATGCATTTGAAACCACAACCGATTATCACATTGGTTATGCTAGAACCGAATATCATTGCAAGAATTGTGGAGGTCATCATGGTCATATATTTGACGACGGTCCACAACCCACGGGCAAAAGATACTGCAATAACGGTGTTTGCTTGGTTTTTAAACCAAACAAATAATACAAACTTAAAATTATCTTGTTAAATTTTCTTGTCCAATATAGGTTTTTATATAAATACAAGTTATGAAAAAAATACTTTTGTTCTCATTTCTCGTTTTATTTACAAGTAATTTGAGCGCAGACGTATCCAATAATATTTCACAATATATATCTAATTTAATCCCTGGTGAGGGTGATACAGAGGTTAGTATTGATTTAAGAGAAAATAATAAACCCGATTATAGTATTCTTACAGTAAGAGAGATTGAAAAAACTGAAAATGGAAATTTTTTTTCTCAGTTATCTTTATTTAATACAGAAAAAGATAATGATGAAAGAATTGTAGCTAATATTGGCTTAGGTAAAAGATCATTAAGCCAAGACAATACGCTAATGACTGGTTTCAATGTTTTTCTCGATTATGATGATGCTGGAAACTTAAGATCTAGTTTTGGTTTAGAAGCAAGAAGTGCAGTTTTAGAATTTATGTACAATTATTATTTTGGAATAGATGATGCGTCAGATGAAAAAGTTTTAGATGGATACGAATTAGGTTTGGCATCTCAAATTCCTCATCTACATTGGGCAGATGTATTTATTAATACTTATGAATGGGAAGGTGTTTCTAGAGACGATGTAAAAGGTACAAAAATTGGATCAGAATTATTATTAAGTCCAACATTAAATCTGGAAATTGCGTATGATGATAAAGACAAAAAGGGATTAGAAGATGAGTGGTATGCAAAAATAATGTTTCTTCATCCTCCAAGAAATAAAAATTCTTTACAAGATGGTTTCATAAGTGCAAATACATGGAGAGATCAAAAAGATATGTCTGGTCAATTGTTAACAAAAGTAAAACGTAATAATAAAATTTTTGTAGAATTTAACGGTAAATCAACAATATCGAGAGCTGATTAATGAAAATGACTTTTAGAATATTAATTTTCGTAAAAATCATAATTTTCTTTTCAATTTCAACTTTACATGCTGCAAGCACAACTGGCCTTGCAAGTGTATACAAAGTAACAATGAAAAAAGTAGAGTTATGTACAGCGAGCACAAGTGTTTCAAGTTGTGTTGGTGCAGTCGTAATAGGAAATACCGAAAAAGTTGTGGATATTGCATCCGTAAATGCAGGTGTTGCAGCTGCAACATTTGGAGATCCAGCACTTTTACCATTAGGAGTAACTTATACACATATGAGAGTTACTATAGATAGAAAATTTACGATTAAAGCAGATTTAGAAGTTTCAGGTGTTACAGATAATTGCACGACGACTTCAGCACTATCTGGCTCTGGTTATCCTGGTGGATCTTTAAGTAGTAATGAAAAATATGATAGAACACCAATTATTGCTGACGGGGGTACTGCTGCAGAAGCAGAATTATATTTAAAAAATGATCAAATGAAAGTTTGTGGAAATGCTGCTTGTACTGGAGTGGGTGATGCAAATACGATCACTTATGCTCAAGGGGCTGGATCATCAACATATCAAACTCAGCATGCAGATGGGAGCACCTCTGACGATCATGTAATGGTCTATACTCTTTCATCACCTTATACTGTATCTTTAACACCTCCAATTATAGATATTGGTTTTGGTACTTCAGCAGCAATTAAAGCTACAGAAGTAGGAACAGATTTTTGTATGTTTGATCCACAAGAACCAGTAGTTACAATAACTATTCAATAAAACTTCATAATCTTTATATTTTAATTTAGACTATATTTATGAATAGAAAGGTTGATCATAAAATTATTCTAGCAAAAAAAAAGCTTAGAAAATTATCTAAAAATTATAAGCAAAATTTTAAAAATATTGAGAATTATATTAAAAAAGAGATTTATGAAATAAAGAGGTCAAATAAGTTATCTAATAATATTATTCCTGAAATAAAGTATAAAGAACTTTTATCACCCGATTTACGAATAATTGATCAAATAAAAAAAAGAGGATGTATTATTATTAGAGATGTATTTGATCAAAAAAAAATAGGTAAACTTAACAATGATCTAGAAAAATATATTGAACATAATGGATATTACAATGATCAAAAAAAGAAAGAGGGTCTAGATAATTACTTTAGTGATTTAAAATCTGGTAAGCCTCAAATTTATGGATTGTATTGGTCAAAGGCTCAAATTAAAATAAGGCACTCCCAGAAAATGGCCAAAATTAAAAAATTTTTAAATAATCTATGGGTTTTTAAAAATGAGGAATATAAGGTATTTGATCCAAATCGAGAACTTTCATACGCTGACAGGATCAGAAGAAGGGAACCAGGTGATGATAGTTTAGGTTTATCTCCACATTGTGATGCAGGATCAGTTGAAAGGTGGATCGATCCTTCATATCAAAAAATTTATAATGATATATTTGCTGATAGATTTAAAAATTTTAATCCATTTGATGCAAAATTCAGAGATAGGACAATAGAATTTGAGTCTCCAGCAGTTGCCCGTGTTTTTAGAACCTTTCAAGGATGGACAGCCTTAACTGAACAAGGCCCTAAAGATGGAACATTACAGTTGATACCAATCACAAAAGCCATGGCATATGTTTTAACTAGAGCATTATTAGAAGATGTTCCAGAAAATGAATTATGTGGATCAAAAGTAGGAAAGGCTTTATCAGTAAATGAAACTTATCATAGCTTGCTCTTAGAAGGATTAATTTCTATTCCCAAAATGTATCCAGGGGATACTATCTGGTGGCATCCAGATGTTATACATGCAGTAGAGGATAAGCATTTAGGAAAAAATTTTTCTAATGTTATTTATGTAGGATCAACACCATATTGTAAGAAAAATTTGGATTATATTAATAAGCAATCAAAAAAGTTTTTAGAAGGAAAAAGTCCTCCAGATTTTGCTGCTGAAGACTATGAAATTAATTATAAAGGTAGAGTTACCGTAAATGATTTAAGTGTGTTAGCAAAAAAACAATTAGGTTTAATTGATTGGAATTAAATTTATTTTAGCGATGCTTCTAGCGTACCATTTTTTTCTAAATCTCTAAGTTCTTGATAACCACCAATATGTTCATCATTAAAAAAAATTTGAGGTATTGTTCTTCTTCCATTAGCTTTTTGTATCATTTCATCTCTAATCTCAGGACCTGTAGATACATCAATAACTTTGTATTCAAGATTATTTCTATTCAGCAACCTTTTTGCTGCATCACAAAAAGCACACATTGGGCCTGAATACATGGTAATATTTTTCATACTAAAGATATAATTATATTTTTATAATTTACCAGTTAAGAATTTCATTTTTCTTAATTTTTACTCTTATTTGTTTTCTTGAATATTCAAATTTTTTTCTATGTTTAATACTTTGTGAATTTACTCTTTTTCTCCATAACCTAAAAGATGAAGGTTTAAGACTTCTTCTCATTATCTTAATTACATCAGATTCAGTTTTGCCTGTTTTTTTTTCTATCTCCTCAAATGTTATTCTATCAGCCCAAGCTGCCCAGATAACCCAGTCTGGACTTCCTGGTTTTGGCTCAGGATTTTTGACTTTGGTTGTAGGCCTGTGACTTTTTTTCATAGATTTTTCAGCAAAACTTTAAATAAATTTTAATGCAAATTTTAATGCCTATGATATTATCACTTTTAGATAGTCCTATCTAGCCATCTTTAGCTCCCGGTTTTTTAGGACTATCCTAAAATGCTCCCATTAAACTATTTCCTTTTTCTACAAATTATTCTCTTTATGTTTATTACTCCTGGAACACCAAGGATCGTAATCATTTCATATTCAATGAGTTATGGAGTTAAGAAATGTGTATGGACAGCATTAGGAGATGTTACTGCAAATATTATTCAAGCAACTCTTGTTATATTTGTTATTGGCTCATTTATTTCGGATAATCTTAAGTTGCTTAATACAATTAAGTGGATAGGAATAATTTATATTCTATATCTTGCTTATGATATTTATAAATCTCGACCAAAAAGTATAAGCTCTGATAAAAACTCAGAAAAAACTTTTTTATCTTTTTATAAAGATGGTTTTTTAGTTGCTGGAACAAGCCCTAAAGCTTGGATGTTTTTTCCTTTTATTTTTCCACAATTCATTGATTTTAACTCTAATTATATTGCTCAATTTATTATTTTAATAACTACATATGTAATTTTAGATTTTTTATCTTTAATCGGTTACGCCATTCTAGCAAATAAAATGATTACCTGGGTTAAAGCTAACGCAAAGATAATAAACACAATTTCTGCGTGCGTTTTAATTGTAATTGCAGCAATAATTGCATTTATGCAACAATATTAGTCTTTAATGCGATACTACTGTTACTTGCAAAAAAATTAATTTCTTAGTTTAATAAGGTTTAAATTAATTAATTAATAATAAAGAGGAGATAAATGAAAATTAAAAACATTATAATTACATTTGTTTCTGCAATAGCTATTTTATTCTCAACTTCAGTTGTTTCTTTAGCAAAAGTTGTTGGAGATAAAATTATTTTAGGTGCTGCAATTTCTTTAACTGGAAAATATTCATCTAATGGAGTTCATACTCAAAATGGTTACAATATGGCCGTTGATAGAATTAACGACATGGGTGGTATTAAAGTTGGAGGAAAAACTTATAAGTTTGATATTATCTATTATGATGATGAGTCAAATCCTAAAAGAGCAGCGCAACTTGCAGAAAGATTAATTTCACAAGATGGTGTTGAGTTTATGCTTGGACCTTATAGTTCAGGTTTAACGAAAGCAATTGCACCTGTTACAGAGAAGTACGGTGTTCCAATGGTTGAGGCTAATGGTGCATCAAGATCTTTGTTTACAAAAGGTTATAAATATTTATTCGCAGTGCTTGCGCCAGCGAACTTATATTTAGATGTTGCGATTGAAACAGCTGTGGAGTTAAACGGTGGAAAAGGTGTAAGAATAGCACAAGCTTTTGAGCAAGATGCATTCTCACAAGACGTTAGATTAGGTATTTTAGATGCTGCAGAGAGAACTGGATCTAAAATTATAATCGATGATAAACTTCCAAAAGAGCTAAACGACATGGCTGCAACTTTAGCAAAAGTTAAAGCTGTTAAACCAGATGTTTTAGTTGTATCTGGACACACAAAAGGTGCATTAACAGCTATTAGACAAATTGCTGAAATGAAAGTTGACGTTCCAATGTTAGCAATGACACACTGTGATGCTGCTAAATTATCTAAGCAACATGGTAAGAACTCACAGTACGCTTTATGTGCATCTCAATGGCATAAAACATTAACTTATAAAGATGATTTCTTCAAAGATGGCATGACATACGCTGCAGACTTTGAAAAATTATTTGGTTATGATCCGCCATATCAATCAGCAGAGTCTTCAGCTGCTTTGTTAGTTTTTAAAGATGCATTTGAAAGAGCAAATTCTTTTGATCAAAAGAAAGTAAGAGATGCTCTTGCTGATACTAATATGCAAACATTCTATGGAAATATCAAATTTGCAGAAGGTGGTCAAAATGTTGACAAACCAATGGTATTGTTCCAAGTTATGTGTGACGATGCAGGAAAATGTGAAAATAAAGTTGTAGCTCCATTAAAATGGGCTTCAGCAGAATTAATTCACCCAATTCCTAAGTGGTCTGAAAGATAATTAAAAATAATGTTAGCCCCCTAGTAATAGGGGGCTTTTTTTTATATAGCATTTAGAAAATTATGGATTTTTTAATTTTCCAAGTTCCGATGTTAACTTTACAAGCTGTGCTAGATGGTTTGTTACTTGGAGTTTTATTTGCTTTAATCGCCTACGGAATGGCTCTCCAGTGGGGAGTTATGAATATTATTAACATTGCTCAAGGTGATTTAGTTATATTAGGAGGATACATTGCATACTTTATGTATTTGTATGGAATTCATCCCGCGTGGGGAGTAATAGTTTCGCCAATAATAATGTATTTTGTTGGAGTTATTATTTACAAATTAGTTATTAACAAAGTTGTTGATAGAGACTTATTCATTTCGATTTTAGCGACGTTTGGAATAAGCATTTTATTTATGCAATTAATGAATTTTGCATTTGGTGCAGATGTAGTTCTTGCAAACTCTGGATATGGAACAACGATGTTGTTTGATAATTCAGTTACATTACCAAATTCAAAGATTTTTTCAGCATTTATAAGTATTGTTTTTGCTATCGGACTTGTGATTTATATGAAAAAATCAAAGCTTGGAAGGGCTATTAGAGCTACAGCTCAAAATGCTAGAGCAGCAAAAATATTAGGCGTAGATACTGAAAAAGTTTATGCAGCAACTTTTGGAATAAATGCTGCTCTTTGTGGAGTAGCTGGAGCACTTATTTCTATTACATTTACTATACACCCTTATATGGGCTTACCTTACACAATTAGATCCTTTATGATTGTAATTGTTGCTGGACTTGGAAATTTACCTGGTGTTGCAATGTCAGGTATGGGACTGGGTGTATTTGAGGAGTTTGCAGATTATATTTTAGGAACAGAATTTAGAATTGGATCAGTATTTTTACTATTGGTTTTAATACTTGTTTATAGAAGATTTAAACTTTCAAGAAAAAGAGAATATCTAAAATAATGAACAAAAATATTATTTTATATGGTGCTATTTTAATATTTGGTATTGCCGCACCTTTTATTTTTCCAGCATTTAAAGTTCAATTATCAATCCTTTGTATATTAATAATTCTAGCTATCACTTGGAACGTTCAAGGCGGTGAAATGGGTTATAATACTTTTGGAAATATTTTATTTTATGGACTGGGAATGTATTTATGTGCCTCAGTTCAAGTAGGAATGTTTTTTCCTTTAGGAGAGTGGACTGAGGGTGGTGGAGAAAAAACTTTTGTTCATACCCCTGCTCAATTTTTTCAAGGGTTTGCAGTTGGTTTGGCAGTTGCGGCAGTAGTTCCAGCAATTATTGCAGGTTTAATTGGTTATTCAATTTTAGGTTTAAGAGGACATTACTTTGCAATTTGCACATTAGGTTTAGGGGTTGCAGCTGGAGAAATTTCTGGTGGAATAGAAATCATTGGAGCAGGACAAGGTTTTACAACACCTCCATTTCCTAATGTCGATAGGTTAGAAGCAAGAGGTGAGTTTTTCTACTTTTGCAGTTTTATAGTTTTGGTATTCACATTTCTTGCAGTTAAAGCAATTTACTCAACAAGATTTAAACTTGTTCTTAATGCAATTAGAGATAACGAAGATAAGGCTGAAGCGATGGGTATTCAAACAATGAAATATAAAATTATTGGTTGGATGATCTCTGCATTTTTCTGTGGATTGGCCGGAGGTATCATGGGCGGACTAGTTGGATATATAGACTCAACCGATGTAGCATTTGATGGAAGAGAAATGGGAGTATTCATGGTCTTGATGGCTATACTAGGAGGAAAAGGAACCTTGTGGGGACCAGTAATTGGAGCAACATTGTTTCATATATTTAAAGAAGGTTTCTGGACTTTTTTCTTAGGTTGGCAATATGTTGCTCTTGGAGTTTTGATTGTTGTAATTGTAATTTATTTCCCAGAGGGGATTATGGGTTGGTTGAGAGAAAAATACCCAGAGCGATTTGGTGAAGTTGTAGATGAAGCAGATCGGAAAGCACAGGTTACACTTAAATGAGTATTTTAGAGGTAAGCAATGTCAGTAAGTCATTTGGTGGGGTTAAAGCCAATGTTGATATATCTATGTCAGTTGAAAAAGGAAAAATCGTAGGTTTAATTGGGCCAAATGGATCTGGAAAAACTACTTTGTTTAATTCTATAGTTGGAACGTATCCTATTGACCAAGGATCAATTAAATTTAATGGTAAAGAAGTATCTGAATTACCAGTTCCAGTAATAGCTAAACTTGGTTTGCTTAGAACTTTCCAGCAAACAAGAATTTATGGAAAATTGAATTGCGTAGATAATATGCTTATAAGTCACAAAGCAAGCGATGAAAGTTTAGTTTCTATATTTTCCCAGATACCACAAAACCTTGCAGAAAAAGCTGAAAATTTATTAAATTTTGTTGGATTATACCAAAAAAGAAAATTAAGAGCTGGAGATTTATCATTTGGTCAGCAGAAATTATTAGAATTAGCAATGGCATTAATGAATGAGCCTGAGATGTTATTACTGGACGAACCAACTGCAGGTATCAATCCTACATTAATAAATGGAATTATTGATAGATTGATAAAAGTAAATCAAGATTTTGGAATTACTCTACTTGTTATTGAACACAATATGAGAGTAATAATGCAATTAGCTGAAAGTATCTTTTGTCTTGCGCATGGAAAAATGCTTGCAAATGGAACACCTGATGAAATTAAAAATGATAAGCGTGTGATTGACGCGTATTTAGGAGCTCAATAATGGCAAATCAATACGAAGTTCTTGGTAAAGCTCCTGTAGCAGAGGATTTAAAAAAACTATCATCTGAAAATGTTCACCTAACTATCAAAGGTTTATCAGCTGGTTATGGTAAGATGGAAATACTACACAATTTTGATTTATTTGTAAGTAAAGCACAATCTCTTTGTTTGATTGGTCCAAACGGTGCAGGAAAATCAACTATACTTCATTCAATATATGGTTTTACAAATATCTTTTCAGGAAAAATAGAAATTGATGGAAAAGAAATAACTAACCTCAGTCCCGCAGAAAAACTAAAATCTGAGGGCATAGCGTATATTCTACAAGATAATTCGGTTTTTCCAGATATGACTGTAGAGGAAAATCTTTTAATGGGTGGATACATTAAAGATAAAACAGAAGAATCTTTTGAAGAAGCAGAGAGAGTTCTTCAAAAATATGAAAGATTAAGAAACAGAAGAAATCAACCTGCAAAAGTATTGTCGGGTGGAGAAAGAAGACTTTTAGAAATTTCTCGAGCCCTAGTAATGAAACCTTCTATTTTACTTGTTGATGAACCATCAATTGGGCTTGAGCCTAGATATATTCAAATGGTTTTTGAGATTTTAGACGATCTTCAAAAAAATGAAAAAAAAACAATTATATTAGTTGAGCAGAATGCAAAAAAAGGTTTAGAGTTTGCTGATATTGGCTATGTTTTAGTTTCAGGAGAAACAGCTATTGCAGGTAAAGGAGATGATCTTTTAAATAATCCAGATGTCGGCCGTCTATTCTTAGGCGGTTAATGATAAACCTAAAATATTTTATCAAAGGAATAGTCTGCTCAAAAAAATTTGATAGTCCAGCAATCGCATTAGGAGCTAGTTTCATTGCTATAGGTGCCTTATTAAAAAATTTAGGGTTTAATATACAAGAAAGTATTTTCTCAACATTTTTAACTTATGCTCTTCCAGGATCATTAGTTATGGCAGAGTCAATGCTTATTGGCGCTTCACTTGTAAATATTTTTTTAGCAGTATGGTTGGTAAATTCTAGACTATTTCCAATGACGGTTTCAATTATGCCATTACTTAAACATGATAGTCAACCTAGATGGAAATATTATATATCTTGTCACTTTGTAGCTGTTTCGTCGTGGTTGATTTTAAAAAGTAATTATGAGGAAATTGATAGGAAATATAGAATAGATTTTTGGATTGGTATAGGAACAGCCACTTGGCTAATTGCCATTTTTTCAACAGTATTAGGATTTTATGCTGCCGACTTTTTAAGCAAAGATATGATAATTGGACTTGCTATAGTAAATCCAATTTATTTTATGTGTGCAATGATAGGAGTTATGAAAACTATACAACTTTCCTCTGCAATTATCTTGGGTGCAATTTTGGGTCCAATTTTTTATTTTTTTTCACCAGAATGGAGTGTTTTGCTTGGTGGGTTGGTAGCTGGTTCAATTGCTTACTTTATAGGAGAGGTTTATGACAGCTAATATTGTTTTAGCAATTTTAGTAACTTCTCTTGCAACTTATATCTCAAGATTTCTCGGAGCATTAACATCAGAAAAAATAGGAGAGACATCTAAAATTTACAAATGGTTTAATTGTGTGGCATATTCAACTCTTGCAGCTTTAATTTCAAGAATGTTAATTTTTCCGTCAGGAGATCTTTCAGATGTGCACTATATTTTAAGGATAATTGTCATTTTATTATCAATATTAATTTTTTATGTCACTAAAAGAAATTTAGTTTATCCGACCATATTATCTGCTATAATTTTAGCTGCATTAAACAGTTTTGCGGTATGAAAAAACTTTTTTTTATTATATTTTTTTTAATACTTTCTAGTAATGCGAATGCTGGATGTGATGATCCTATAACTGATGGAGTAGACTATACTAAATGTAAATTTTCAGATGGGCAGGATTTACAAGGAAGCTTTCTTCCAAACTCTAATCTCTCATTTGCTAGTTTTATTCAAGTAAATTTTGATAAAAGTATAATGATGAATTCAGATTTAACATTTGGAACTTTTTCCGAGTCATCTTTCATACGAGCTAATTTATACGAGTCAAATTTAGGTGGTGGAAATTTTGAGCAATCAAATTTTACAAGTGCTAACTTAACAAGAGTAGATTTTACAGGTTCTACTCTTATAGATGTAAATTTTCAGAATTCAAATTTAATGGAGGCAAACTTTACCTCATCTAATATTTTAAATGCAAATTTCGATGGTGCTAATTTAATTGGTGCTACTTGGACAATGGGAGAAATTTGTGGACCTGACTCTATAGGTATTTGTAATAAATAAATTTGTGAAGAATCTTCTTAAATTAGATGGATTTGAAATTTCCTTTCATGAAAAATCTAAGAGGATAATAAATATAAAAATTGAAGATCAAATTATTGATCGATTAGTATTTCCATTTAAAAAATTTAATATTACAGCATTAGAGTATAAACCATTTACAAGGTTCACTATTGCAAAAAGTTTAGATGAAACTGCATCTAATAAATTAAGTAATTTTTTAAACGAAATTATTAAAGATAGAGATACTGGTTGTTTTATAATTGGTCCAAAAAATAAGTCTTCTAAAATAGATCAAACATTTTTAGTTAAACTATCAACTGCAATAACTCACTTAATTGGAAATCCAAATCACGACTCAATGGCTGGAAAATACTATGCAAGATTTCACGTTAAACATGAAGATAATAGTGACTCATATCTTCGTAAGGCATATATAAATATGGATTTACATACTGATGGAACATATGTACGAGAAATAACTGATTGGGTATTAATGTCAAAGCTTGAGGAGGAGAATGTGATTGGTGGAGAGACCGCCTTACTACATCTTGATGATTGGGAACATTTGTCTGATCTCTCTGATGACAAAATTGGACAGCAAAAATTTATTTGGGGATCTCCAAAAAGTAAAAATATTGATTATAAAGTTGAACACCCTGTGTTTTCTAAAGATAGCGACGGAAAACCCATAATTTCTTACATTGATCAATTTCCTGAACCAAAAAATATGGATCAAGGATTGTTTTTACAAAGATTATCTGATGCTCTTGAGGGTAGTAAAAATAAGATAATAACATCTTTGCCAGTTGGAAGTGCTGTTGTGGCAAATAATTATTTTTGGCTTCATGGCCGAAAACCTTTTAAAGAAAATAAAAATTTATCAAGAGAATTATTAAGAATAAGAGGTTCCTTTTTCAACAATTAAGTGTAGAAAATACACTTATGAAACTTGGATTTATAGGAACCGGTAAAATTACATCAGCAGTTGTGACGGGTATATGCAAGTCTAAAATTAAATATACCAAAATTATATTATCAGAAAGAAATAAAAAAATTTCAAAACAACTTAAAAAAAGTTTTAAAAAAATTTATGTTGCAAAAAACAATCAAGATATTGTTAATGATTGTAATTGGATTTTTCTAGCTGTAACACCTACTGTGGCTAATCAAATTATACATAAGCTAAAATTTAAAAAAAGTCAGGTAATTATAAGTTTCATATCAACAATGAATCTTCAAAACATTAAGAAGGCAGTCAAAGTAAAAGCAAATATTTCGAGAGTAATTCCTTTACCACCTATTTCTTTTAAAAAAGGACCAATTCCTATTTTTCCACCAAACAGGAAAGTTAAAAACTTTTTTAAACATCTTGGAACAGTTGTTGAAATTAAAAACGAAAAATTATCTAAAAATTTTTGGTCAACATCTGGAATGATGGCACCCTTTTATGAATTATTAAGAACAATGTCTGAATGGTTAAATAAAAAGGGAATTCAAAAAGACCAATCTCAGAGATATATAACATCTCTTTTTTTAGCACTTTCAGAAGATGCTGTAGTTAATTCGAATAGAGATTTAAAAGTACTTGTTAAGGACTCTCAAACACCAAAAGGATTGAATGAGCAAAGTGTAAATGAATTAAAAAAAGCAGGTTTCTATAAAGCTACTAATAAAACTTTAAATAGTATTCTCAAAAGATTAAATAAAGTATAATTTTACATGCAGCAATCATCAAACATTCTGCAAATTGACAACCTATCAAAATATTTTGGTGGTTTGGCAGCTGTATCAAACTGCTCATTAAAAATAAAAGAGGGTTCAATTACAGGAATAATTGGTCCAAATGGATCAGGCAAAACTACTTTATTTAATCTTATAGCAGGCAATCTCAAATCATCTGATGGAAAAGTATTATTTAATAAAGAAGATATAACAAATGTTCCATCTCATGAACTTTTCTCAAAAGGTTTACTAAGAACTTTTCAAATAGCTCACGAATTTTCGAATATGACCGTTCTTGAAAATTTAATGATGGTACCAGGTAATCAAACAGGAGAAATTTTAATAAATGCTCTTTTAAAACCAAATTTAATTAAAAAAGAAGAGGATTTAATTAGAGCAAAAGCGTATGAAGTAACTGAGTTTTTAAATCTTAAACATCTAGCCAATGAACGTGCTGGCAACTTATCTGGCGGTCAAAAAAAGTTGTTAGAACTTGGAAGAACAATGATGGTTGATGCAAAACTTGTATTATTAGATGAAGTAGGGGCAGGGGTTAATAGAACATTATTAAAAGACCTAGGAACAGCAATCTTAAGACTTAACAAAGAAAAAAACTATACTTTTTGTATGATTGAACATGATATGGATTTTATAAGCAGAATGTGCGATCCGGTCATTGTAATGTCTGAAGGCTCTGTTCTTTTTGAAGGAACTTCAGATGAAGTTAAGAAAAACGAAAAAGTTATAGATAGTTATTTAGGTAGAAAGAAGTAAATGGCATTTTTTGAGGGAAATAAAATGACAGGAGGATACGGCGATGGTCCTGATATTATTAACTCATGCACTATCAATGTCAATAGAGGAGAGATAGTTGCAATCCTTGGACCAAATGGAGCTGGAAAATCTACAGCAATGAAGGCAATGCTTGGATTATTAAATCTAAAATCAGGTAATATTTCAATTGATGGAGAAGATATTTCTAAACTATCTCCTCAAGAAAGAGTAAAAAAAGGAATATCATTTGTACCACAAACTAGAAATGTTTTTGCAGAACTAACTGTAAAAGAAAATTTAGAAGTTGGTGCTTTTTTAAGAACAGATAATGTAAATAATGTTATCGAAGAAATATATGATCTATTTCCAATTTTAAGAGAAAAAAAAGATCAAGTTGTAGGACAATTATCAGGAGGGCAAAGACAACAAGTAGCTTTGGGACGCGCTCTAATGATAAAACCATCTGTTCTTATGTTAGATGAGCCAACAGCAGGTGTTTCTCCAATAGTTATGGACGAATTATTTGAACACATTATAAGAGTAAAAAATACAAAAGTAGCAATCATCATGGTTGAGCAAAATGCAAAACAGGCTTTAAGCATTTCTGATCGAGGATATGTGCTCGTAACTGGTGAAAATAAGTTTGAGGGTTCTGGTAAGGAATTATTAAATGATCCTGAAGTTAGGAGATCTTTCTTAGGAGCTTAGTATGGATTTAATTAATGCAGTAATAGTTTTATTGAATTATACAATTATTCCAGCCTTAACTTATGGTTCTCAGTTAGCTCTTGGAGCAATTTTCGTAACATTAATATATGGTATTTTAAGATTTGCTAACTTTGCAACTGGAGACATGATGTCATTTGGTACAATGTTTGCTGTGCTTTTGACTTATTACTTTCAATCAATCGGAATTAACTTTGGTTTTCTACCCACTGCTTTACTCACTATTCCTTTTGCAATTTTTATGATGATTTTATACATGCTTTTAATTGATCAAACAGTTTTTAAATATTACAGAATTAAAAAAAGTCCACCAGTACAGCTTGCCATGGTTAGTGTTGGGGTAATGTTTGTGACCCAAGCAGTTATAAGGATTATAATTGGACCAACTGATCGACGTTTTTTAGATGGTGAAAAATTCATTTTAAAAGCAACTGAATTTAAAGAAATGACAGGTCTTGCTGAGGGTTTGACAATTAAATCTACACAAATGATAACAATTGTAGTTACTATAATTGTTGTTGCTATTATGTTTTGGTTTTTAAATAAAACTAAGACTGGAACTAGTATGAGGGCCTACTCAGATAATGAAGATTTAGCACTTCTTTCTGGAATAGATCCAAAAAAAGTAGTTCTAATTACCTGGATTATTGCTGGAATATTAGCAACAATTGGTGGGATTCTTTATGGTTTAGACAAAAGTTATAGACCGTTTGTGTATTTTAATAATATGCTACCGATTTTTGCTGCTGCGATAGTTGGTGGAATTGGAAATCCATATGGAGCGTTCTTTGGAGGTTATGTTATAGCATTTGCTGAAATATTTTTGACTTATGCATATAAAAGATTTTTAGTTTATATTTTGCCAGAGTCTTTAGAACCAAATTCATTGATGCAATTATTATCAACTGATTATAAATTTGCTATTTCATTTTCGATTTTAGTAATTGTTCTAATATTTAGACCGTCAGGAATTTTTGAGGGAAAACGCATATGAAAAATTATTTAAATATAATTGTAGCATATTCTATAATGATGCTGTTAATAATTTTAGTTGGAATTTTTCAATCCTGGTCTATTGCACTAACAATTTTTAATTATTGTATGATTTCTGCAGTAATGACATTGGGAGCAAATATTCAATGGGGTTATGCTGGCTTAATAAACTTTGGAATTATGGGTTATACAGCATTAGGAGGTTTAGCAGTAGTATTAGTATCTGTAGCACCCGTCCCTGAAGCTTGGAGTGTAGGTGGAGTAAATATGATTACTAGTCTAGGAATCGTCATATTAATGATTTTTTCTACAAGGTATATTTTAAAAAATATTAAAAAATCTAATAAAAGAAATTATTTAATTGCTGGAATAATTATAGTTGGATTAATTCTAATAAAAATAATTGCTGGACCTGCAATTGAACAAATAGAGGCTGTTGATCCTGCAAAGACAGGGTTTCTTGGAGGACTTGGGTTACCGGTTTTATTCTCATGGATAGTTGGAGGTCTTTTTGCTGCTGGTTTAGCATTTATTGTAGGGAAAGTTGCTTTAGGATTAAGGGCAGATTATTTAGCTATTGCTACATTATTAATTGCTGAAATCGTTGTCTCCATTATTAAACACGAAGATTGGTTGGCAAGAGGTGTAAAAAACGTTATTGGATTAAAAAGACCAGCCCCTTATGAAATTGACCTACAAACTTCTCCTTGGTTTATAAATTTAGTAGAAAAATTTCACTCAGCAAAATTAAATCTAGCAAATTCATTGTCGGAGAGACAAGATATTTTAAATCAGTTAGTAATTGATGCATCGTCTGTTTATGTAAAACTTTGTTTTGCGGGGATGTTTTTAGTTGTAGTTATAATTTTGTTAATAATTACTCAAAAAGCTCTTTACTCACCTTGGGGTAGAATGATGAGAGCAATCAGAGATAATGAAGAAGCTGCAAGTGCAATGGGTAAGAATGTTGTTAAACAACATTTGTTTATATTTATTCTGGGATCTGCAATAGTCGGAATTGCTGGAGCTATGATGGTAACGAATGATGGCCTGTTTACCCCAGGTAGTTATAGACCAATGAGATATACATTTGTAATTTGGGTTATGGTTATTGTTGGCGGTACAGGAAACAATTTTGGAGCAATTCTAGGAGGGTTTGTTGTATGGTTTTTATGGGTAGAGGCAGCACCAATTGCTTTGTTCTTTATAAATTTATTTACAGCTCATTTACCTGAAACAAATGAAATCAAAGTTCATTTAATTAATAGTGCTCCATACTTTAGATTTTTGCTTGTTGGTATTGGGCTTCTTTTGATAATGAGATTTAGACCTCAAGGAATAATTCCAGAAAAAATTATAAAACAATAATTTATAATGAGTTTTTTTATTTTAGGGTTCTTTACAGGACTGAGTTTAATATTAGCTATTGGTGCTCAAAATATATTTGTAATTGAGCAAGGTTTAAAAAAACAATTCGTTTTTATTGTGTGTGCAATTTGTGCATTTTCAGATTTCCTTCTTATTTTTTTAGGAATATTCTTATTTCACTATTTTGAAAGTTTTTTTTCACCTTTTGCTGAGCTAATTTTAAATATTCTTTTGCTTTTATTTTTAATACATTTTGTATGGAAAAAAATAAAAAGTATAAATACTAATTTTGAAATAAATCGAAAAAATAAAACGGCAAGTCTAGGCTCAATATTAATTAAAACTCTAGGTTTTACTTATTTAAACCCCCATGTCTATTCTGACACTGTATTTTTTTTAGGAAACTTTTCAAAAAGTTTTTTAATTAATCAAAAATTATCATTTGGATTTGGTGCAATTTTCTCCTCAATAATATTTTTTTTTACATTAGGATACTTATCTAAATTTTTATCTAATTACTTAAAAAGCAATAAAGTTTGGAGAATTATAAATATCTTAATAATTTTATTTATGTCGGTTCTTAGTATTTACGTATTAATCAATATTTTAGGATAAAAAAAACTCCAGCGATTTTCACCGCTGGAGTTAAATAATTAAGTATTATCTTTGTTTTTTGTCTTTAAACTTACCACCTTTAATTTCTTTTTCTATAAAGGCACCTGCTGCTTCTCCAACATCAGTAAATTCAACACTAGATGCTCCTTCGTAGTTAACTGCTTTACCACTAGCAAGTAAATCTAATGCTTTTTTCAATTCTCCCGGATAAATTTTTTCTCCTGGAGCATTTGCAACAGACATTACATTTGCTTGAACAGTAGCTCTATCAGCTTTTCCACCAGCTTGCATTGCAAGTACAATCAAAGCTGCAGCATCATAAGACTCTGAAGTATAAGGTCCAGATGAATCAATTCCTGCTCCACCTGCTACACCTTTAAATATTGTAGCGCCTTTACCCATTGATCCTGGCAAAGATCCAAATGATTTGTTAAGATCACTTCCAAATCTATCAGTTAAAGAGTCACCAATCATTCCATCTGATAAAACAAATACGTCAAAAGCACCTGAGTCTAATGAACCATCAATGATACTTCCACCAGCTTGGTCTAAGTAACCTAACACAGCTAAAGCATCACCACCTGCTGCTGCTAATGTAGCAACTTCAGCACCATAATCACCTTTTCCTTCTTCGTGAGCTGTAACAACTGTTACGTTTATCCCGTGAGCTTTAACAGCTGCAACATATACATCTGCTAAACCTTTACCATAGTCGTTATTAGTATGTGTTACTGCAATACTTTTAACTTTTCTATCTTTAGTAATATCTGCTAATACTTGACCACCTCTTGCATCAGATGGAGCAGTTCTAAAGAAATATCCATTATCATTAAGATCAGTTAATCCTGGAGAAGTAGCTGATGGTGAGATCATAACTACACCATTTGGAACAGCAACGTTAGTTGCGATAGCTCCGGTTACACCAGAACAATCAGCACCCATAATTGCTACTACGCCACCAGATATTAAACCTTCTGCTGCAGCTGTCGCAGCAGCTGAGTCAACACAAGTCGAATCTGCTCTTTCAACAGAAATTTTCTTTCCTCCAAGTAATGAACCTGAATCCGAAGCTTCTTTAAATGCAAGCTCTGCAGATGCAGCCATTGCTGGAGTTAGGGATTCAATAGGACCTGTAAATCCTAAAATAATTCCCATTTTTATGCCATGTCCATCTGAATATGCTTTAGTTGCAAAGCAAGAAACAAATACGAACATCGCTAATACTAGTTTTTTCATATATTCCCTCTAATTGTTAACAATTTGTATAACCAAATTAAATCCTATTGATTTTAATTTTCAATGAGAAAATTATCTCATTTTTTGAGCAAAAAACACTGAAGTAATGACAATTATTCCTCCAATTATTGTTACTAGAGATGGAATCTCTCCAAAAATAAAAAAAGTAAGGATTAAACCAAATACAGGGAATAAAGCGTAGAAAGGCAATACCATATCAAGAGGATAAAATTTATAAAGATAGAACATCATTAAATGTCCAAGCAAAGAAATAATTGCTCCAGCGTATAAAACTGTGAACCAACTTCCTAAACTTATATTTTTTATTGTTTGAAATGTATTTCCCTCAAATATTGCAGACAATATTATTAAAATTATAAATCCAGCAAAGCTCATTATAGTATTTGTAAATTTAACATCTAACTCTTTTAAATATCTCGAAAATACTTGGGATAGTCCATAAAAAAAAGCCATACCACAAATAAGAAGTGATCCTATGATTTCCTCGACTACTTTTGGGTCAAATGCAAGTATGACAATACCAAAAAAAGATATCATAATTAATATCCATTTTTTATAACTTATTTTTTCATTTAAAAATATTGAGCTTAATATAATCCCAAAGGGAATTGAAAGTTGAGCTCCTATTGTAATTGGTGCAAGTATACTTGATGCATTTATAGATAAATATAAAAACATATTCACTGCAACACCAAAACATAATGAAAACCCAATCAAAGGAATAATATATTTTTTATCTATACTTTGAATTTTAAAAAATGGAATTAAACAAATAAAAACAATAGCCATTCTTAATGAACCAAAAAGAATTGGTGGAATAGTGTCGTTCAATCCAAGCTTACCAGTTGGATATGCACTTCCTAATAAAAATACAACAAATAAAATAAGTAAAGTATGTTTTGCAGACAAAAATTATCTTATAGAGAAAGGATCTAAAGTTGGTTCATCAGATGTGTAATACCAAGTTGTCTTAACTCTAGTATAATCCTTTATTGAGTCCATTCCCGCTTCCTTTCCATATCCACTATCTTTAATTCCACCAAAAGGTGCTGAAGGAGAAATCAATCGATAAGTATTTACAAACGTTATACCTGCTCTTATTGCATTAGAAACTCTTAGGCCTCTAGAGAAGTCACTCGTATACACTCCAGAAGATAATCCATATTGATTATCGTTCATTTTCTCTATTACCTCTTTTTCTGTATCAAATTTCATTACAGATAAAACTGGCCCAAAAAGCTCATTTTCTGCGGTTGGAAGATTATGATTATCACACTCAATTATTGTAGGAGGAAAGTAGTATCCCTCATTTGAAAATGGATGTCTTTCACCACCACATATTATTTTTCCACCTTGTTCTGTGGTTTTTTTTATGTTTTTTTCAATAATTTCTAACTGTTTATAATTACTCAAAGGTCCCATTTCTGTATCTGGATCCATAGGAGCACCAATTTTTATTTTTTCAGCTCTTTTTGAGAGTTTATCAAGAAACTCATCGTAAATTCCTTTTTGTAGATATAACCTTGAACCAGCTATA
Source organism: uncultured Pelagibacteraceae bacterium (assembly GCA_902576395.1). Classification (GTDB taxonomy): domain Bacteria; phylum Pseudomonadota; class Alphaproteobacteria; order Pelagibacterales; family Pelagibacteraceae; genus Pelagibacter. The sequence goes on along the minus strand of CACGVB010000003.1, from coordinate 33,349 downwards.
CAACTCTGTCCGCTAGCACCAAATATTCCTGCAGTAATTCCATTAATTGCATTTTCTTGATGAGCATCATCAAATACAGCAACAGGACTTTTTCCTCCAAGTTCTAAGCTAACTTCTGATAAATTTTCTGCCGAATTTCTAATAATATGTCTTGCAGTTTCGGGTCCTCCTGTAAAAGCAACTTTTTCAACTAAATTATGTGTAGTTAAAGCTCTTCCACATGGGTCTCCAAATCCTGTAATAACATTAACTACTCCTTTAGGAATACCAGTTTCTTCAATAAGTTTTGCAAATTCAAACATTACTGCTGGAGCAAGTTCTGAGGATTTAATAACCACCGTGTTTCCCATTGCTAAAGCTGGCGCAAGTTTTGTAGCTGTTAAAAACATTTGAGAATTCCATGGAACAATCGCAGCAATAACACCAATAGGTATTCTTGAAGTTATAGCTTGAATATTTGGTTTATCTATTGGTAGAACTGTACCTTCGACCTTGTCTGCCATACCAGCATAATAATCGTAATACTCAGCAATATAATTTGCCTGTTTATTTGTTTCTCTATAAAGTTTTCCAGTATCTATAGTTTCAATTTTTCCAAGTAATTCTGCGTTATCTCTAAGCTTATTTCCAATAGCTCTTAGAAACTTTGCTCTTTCACGCGGTAAAATTTTAGGCCAATCTCCTTCAAAGGCTTTTTGAGCTGCTTGAACTGCTTTATCTACATCAGAAGCACTTGCCTCTGGAACAATAGCCCATGGTTTATTATCCTCCGGATTTAAAGTTTCAAAAGTTTTTTTAGTATCAGAGTCAACCCATTGTCCCCCTATAAACATTTTATATTTTTTTAATTCAGACATTTCGTATATGATCTTTAATTGCTCTATTTACATCATATGAGCATTCAATACTACATAGATGTTTGCCCACAGGTATTATTTTTACTTCGGAGTTTTTAATTTTTTTACTCAGATTATCAGACATTTCTGGAGTTGAGCCTACATCACCTTCTCCAGTCATCACAAGTGTTTTGACATTAATATTTTCAAATTTTTCGTTATCTTTGTGATTTACAAACAACGAGTAAACTTTAATAAAGTTGTCCATATTATTATTGTTAAGAATTGAGAAAATTTTATCTGAAATTAGAGGATTTTTCTCAATAAAATCCTTATTAAACCATCTATTGAGTGCGTCTTTTGTCAGTTTTTTATCTTTTTTTGTCTGTTCAAACCTTTCATTTACTATCTTCTGTTCATTATCAGATCTATTAAATATTGAGCACAACAATGTTAGGGATTTCAATCTTTCACTAAATCTCGTTGCAAAGTTCCTTGCAATCAAAGAGCCTATTGAAAATCCAATAAGGTGAATTTTACTAAATTTTAATTCATCAATAAGATTAATAATTTGATCTGAAAAATCATCAAAACTTATTTTTTCTTTATTTAAAGGTGTTCTACCGTGTCCAAGGATATCATAAATTAAAACTGTATTGTCAAATTCATTAATTTGTGGATCCCATATATTATGATCAAGACCCACACCATGAATAAATACTATTGGAATTCCTTCTTTTTGATTTAGTTTATAGAATGTACCTTTAGAGTCTGTTGCATTGATCATTATTATTTTGGTTCAATGCCCATCTCCTTCATATCTTGGTACCTATCACCTGTTCTTGCATGAGCTCTACCTGTCGAAGCACCACTAATTGCAATAACAATTTCATCATCAAATGGAGCATCATGGATTGTAAACTCATGTGTAAGATAATATGGTCTTAAACCAGAGTCTGTTTTGTGCATCATTGGAATAGATATTTTTGATCCAGCCGGACCTCTTGTGTTTGTAAAACTTAAATAAGAAGTTCCCCCAACAGCATCTCTGAACTTATTACCAAATCTCAATGTATGAATAAATGCTGATGCATGTTCTATTTCTCCATTCAGTCCAACCACACCTGCTTTCCCATACGCTAATATTTTATCAGGAGAGCCTATTTCTTTTATAAGTTCAGGAACTAATAAATCTCCGAGCTTAGGAGCTAGATCTAAAATAATGGGTTTTAAGTCTTCTACAAAACCTTTTCCATCCCAAGGATTTTTAAAAACTGCAGCAACAGAAACCATCAAAACAGGTTCTTTAGCTTCTTTTCCACCTTCAATAAAAGTCTTATCTACAAATTTAGTGAACTTACGTAATTCTAATTTCATTTTCTTGTTCTATGTGTAAAGCTATCTCTCCTAAAACTGTATAACGCTTTTGGATCTACATCAACATCTATAACAACTGGTTTATTTACTTTTAATGCACTTTTTACTGCCTCATTAACTTCTGATAATTTTTTAACTTTAATTCCTTTAGCACCGTATAGTTTCGCAACTTCATCAAAAGGAGGACTTTGAATATCAGCTCCTAAATATCTTTCACCATAGAAATCTTTTTGATAAGCTTTTTCTGCTCCCCAACTCTTATTATTCATTACAATTGTAATTGTGTTAATGCCATGCTCTACAGCTGTACTTAATTCAGAAATAGTCATTCCAAATCCACCATCACCCATTAAACTAACAACAGTTTTATTAGGTTTTGCAACCTTTATTCCCAGACCACATGCAAATGAGAAGCCTACCAAACCAAAATCAAGGGGCGTGAAAAGGGAAGGAGGTTTGTAATATTCTAAAGCATCTGTTGCTTGAAGACAAAGTGTTCCTGCATCAAGTGTTATTGCAGTATTTTTTGGTAGTACTTTTCTTAATTCCCTGAATAGGCCATTCGGTTGGATTGGAAAATTTTTTGACTTTATATTATCTCTATCTTTAAGAAATTTTGATCTCTCTAATAAAAAGCTATTTGTCCATTCTTTGTAATTGTAAATTTTCTTTTGTTTTCTTAATTCAGCTAAAATTTGATTTGTCACAAGTGCAGCATCACCATGAATACCTACATTAACTGGAAAGTATCTTCCTATCATTGTTTTTTCTAACTCAATTTGTATAATTTTGGCGTTTTTATTTATATTGTCATACGAATAGAAAGTGGAATTGAAACCAAGTCTTGTACCAATTGCAATAATTAGCTCTGCTTCTTTGACTAATCTTGATGCAACAATATTTCCTCTAGGTCCCATTTGTCCAGCATTTAACTTATGACTGAAGGGAATTGCGTCTCCATGTCCTGCTGCAGTTACAATTGGAATATTTAAAAATTCAGCAAGCTTTGTTACAGACTGAAATTTTGAATTATATTTTATTCCTCCTCCAGCAACAATTACTGTTTTTTTTGAGTTAAGAATAAGTTTTATAGTTCTATCAATTGAATTCTTTTTACTTTTTAAGTCACTTTCAGCTTTATAAGATTTTTTATTTTCATTAATCTTAAACTTTGAAGTATCAGAAAGAACATTTCTTGGAAGGTTAATACAAACTGGCCCTCTGCGTGGTGACATTGCAAGATTAAAAGCATCTCTAAAGGCCGTTGGTATATGACTTGCCTTTTTTACTGTCCATGTTTTTTTTGTTATAGGATCAAAAAGTGATTGTTGATCAAGTCCTTGAAAGGCGTCCTCCATCTTATCTTTAGTAGAATATAAACCTGCAATAGATACCACAGGAGAAAATGCTGCTTTTGCTTGCGCTATGCCTGTAACGAGATTAGTTGCTCCTGGGCCGTTTTGACCTGCAATTATTACACCTGGTTGATTAGAAGCTCTTGCATATCCATCCGCCATATGCGTTCCAGTTCTTTCGTCTCTTACACCTATAAATTTAATTTTTTTTTCATGATATAACGCATCAAACATTTCCATGGTTGCTGAGCCAATTAGACCAAAGACGTGTTTAACTTTTTCTTTTTTTAATGATTTCACTGCCGCTTGACCACCGGTCAAGGTATTCTTGGTCTTAATCACGATACTTTTTTAACTTCAGTATCTAGATCATCTTTAAAGTTAGGCATTACTTTTTCAGTGAATAGTTTAATACTTTTCATACAATCTTCATGTTTCACGCCTGGAAAGTTAGACCAGACTTGAAGATTTTGAAGATTAAGTTCTGATTGTAGTTCTTTAATCTTATCTGTTACATATTCAGGAGTACCAAACAACATATTTCTCTTATGTAAAAACTCATAATTAAGAAGATCTAATTTACCCTTTGTTTCTGGAAGTTCTTCACCAGGATCCATGTGATTACCAAGACCTCTCCAATGACAAACCCATTTCATATAATTTACCATATGTTGGCCTGCTTTTTCTTTGGCCTCCTCCATAGTGTCAGCGACAAACATATCTCTGACGAGAGTAACTCCTTCACCTAAAGGGACATTTTTTTTAGTAACTTCAGATCTTTTATTTTTGTAAGCTTCAAATCTTATTTTCAATGCTTTAACTGTAGGTATCCACATAATTACATTTATATTATTTTCTGCAGCCCACTCAATAGATCTTATGCCATCAACAACTTGATGAATTGGAGGGTGAGGATTTTGATAAGGTTTTGGAAGAACACTAATTTTTTTCATAGTGTTATCGTTCATATTCATAAATTCTTCACTTGGCGGGCTCATGTCATGCTGCCAAACATAATTTGGTGATGGGTAGGTATAAAATTCTCCATCATGATTAAAAAATTTCTCTGTCCATGCTTTTTTTAAAATTTCTAATGTTTCAGCAAATAATCTAAAATTTTTTGGTTGATCTTTTAAATCTGCCTCTTTGTTTAAATTAATTGCCTCTCTACCATAAACTCCTCTTGCAACACCAACTTCTACTCTACCTTTCGAAAGTTGATCAAGAGTAGCAATATCTTCTGCTAATCTTATTGGGTTATGGAAAGTTATTACATTTGCTGCTTGTCCTATTCTTATATTTTTTGTTCTTGCTGCAGCATCTGCTCCTAGCATTAAGGGATTAGTACATGTCTCCATTCCTTCATGGTTAAAATGGTGTTCAGTAAACCAAATTGAATTCCAACTGTTTTGATCACAATATTCGGTGATCTGTTTAGTTTCATCTAATAATTTATGATACGGTTTGTGTGTCCAATTTGTAGTATTACAAAAATAACCAAACTTCATTAAGCCTCCTTTAAAAATTAATTTAAAGACGACCGATCCCACTTTCGTATATGATTTTACGACGAGTTATGTATCGCTTTATGAAATAATATTATTATTCTTACCTTTGATATTCAACGAATTTTTTAAGTGATTTATTAAGAAATTTATCATATCTGATACCACTTTTTGCTAATTTCTTATCATTAAGAAATGAAAGATTCATTTTAAAGTCATATGAGGGTTCAAAAAAGAAAGGAACTGAAAGCCTTTTTTGCTTGTTCCATAATACTCTATGATTAGTTGCTTTAAATCTTCCCTTACTTAAATATTCAAGCGCTCTTCCAGTATTTACAACTAAAGCATTTTTATTAAAGGGAACATCATGCCATTTTTTTGTTTTACGGTTTTGTACTTGTAAACCACCCTTTTTGTTTTGGTAAAGTACTGTGAAAATACCACTATCTACATGTGTTTCACATCCAAGAGCAACTCCATCTTGCTTAGAAATTTCAACAGGCTTTGATTGATTAGGGTAATAATTAAAACGTAATGTGCTTAAAGTTTTTAATCTTGAAAATGCTTTTTTTGATATATCAGTATCTTTATTATAGATTTTAATAATACTTTTAAAAAGAATTTCACTTAAGTTAAATATATCTTCATAATAATCAGATAATTTAGAAATATTATTTGTGGTAAATGACTGCTTAATATTTAAATATTCTATGTACTGATTTTTTATTCTTTTAGAATATTTATTAGTTACTTTTAAATCCCCTAAGTCTAATCCTTCTTTACCATTTACGTCATTAGGAAAGTAACCTCTATAAACATTTTTATTTTTTTTATTCCATTTTTTTGGAGCTAATTTAAGTTTATTTTTTATATTTAATTTGAAAAAATTTTCCCCGACCTTGCAAATTTTATTTATATTTTTTAATTTTATACCATGACCTGTAATTTGAAAAAAACCAAAATCTAAACAAGCTTTCTCAATTTCTTTAACTATTTTAAGTGTAGGTTTTGTATCAAAACTTTTTTCAAGAAGAGAAGAAATATTTATTGTTGGAATATAGTTTTTTTTTATCATCTATTAGGTGTATCAGATGCAATCATTTGGCCTCGAACTTTTTCTCTAAAATAAATATATACACCCGCACCAATAATAATTGCGGCTCCAAGAAAAGTTCTAGGTACTGGTATAGTTTCAAATAATATATAACCTGCTGCCATTGCAAAAACTATATACGAATATTCAAACAGAGACACCACAGACGGGGAAGCAATACTATATGCTGTAAAAACACAAAAAAAGGATATTGATGCAACAATACCCATTACAAAAACGTAAGGCCAAGAAACAGATGGATTTACAAACCATTCTCTAAAAATAAACTGCATTGTAGGATCAGAAAAATTATTAAACTTACCATCACCACTTACTAAAAATATTATAACACTCGCAATTACTGCAAAAATATAAAGTAAAGTTAACTGAGTATAAATATTATCTTTTTCAGATGTATATTTTGTAATTGTCATAGAGCATGCATAACAAAGTGAGCATGCAACTGGTGCCAATTTAAAAAAGTTAAAGTCCTCTAAAGTTGGATTTAATACTACTAAAACGCCAATAAATCCAACGGTTATTGCACTCCATCTTCTAATTCCAATTTTTTCTTTTAAAAATACTTTAGCAAATATTGACATGAAAAAAGGACATGAAAAGAATAATGCGCTGACCATAGCTAAAGACATAAATGTAAGTGAAATGTAAAAGAAACTAAAACCAAAGAAAAAACAAATTACTCTTAATAAAGTTAATAAAGGATAATGTGTTTTTAATGTAAATTTTTTCTTTGTTATTAAGAATATAGATATAAGAACTGTAGCTTGAACAATAGTTCTACCAAGATATAACTCAAACAAAGCAATTTCTTCAAATATATATTTTATAAGAGAGTCTTGAATTGAAAAAAAAGCCATCCCTATCATAATAAATAGGATGCCTTTAGTATTATTATTTGCTTCCATATGTTAATTCAAAATAAAGTCAGCAGCTCTCTCACCTATCATTAATGTTGGTGCATTTAGATTTCCACTTGTAATTTCTGGCATCACAGATGCATCGGCTACCCTTATATTCTGAAGACCACGAATTTTTAATTTTTCATCTACCACTGCCATATCATCTATACCCATCTTTAAAGTACATGATGGGTGATATGCTGTTTCTGCTTTTGATCTTACATATTCTTCAATTTCCTCATCTGAATTTGCATTATCACCTGGCCCAATTTCTTTACCAGCAAAAGGTTTCATAGAGTTTTGACATAAAATTTTTCTTGCTACTCGAACACATTTTATTGTTTCTTTAAGATCATAATCATCCTCTAAATAATTAAATTGTATTTTTGGATAATCATAAGGGTTTGAACTTTTCAAAGTAATTTCCCCTCTACTTTTAGGTTGGTTTAAACTTGCATGTAATTGGTATCCGTGTCTATCAGGATCTACTAAACCATGGTCTATTACAAATGCTGGGAAAAAATGAAATTGTATATTTGGATATTTTTTATCTGGAGATGATTTACAGAATCCACCAGCTTCTAAAAACGAGGTAGAGCAGGGCCCACTTTTGTTTAAGAACCACTGGATACCCACCTTTACCATATTAAATTTATTTACATATGAATATAATGTATCTGGAGTTTTACATTCTTGTTGAATATAGGTTTCTAAATGATCTTGTAAATTTTTTCCAACACCTTTTGAGTCATGAATAACCTCAATTCCTTTTTCTTTAAGATGATTGCTTGGACCAACACCTGATAACATTAATAATTGTGGAGAATTAATTGATCCACCACTTAAAATAATTTCTTTATTTGCGTAAATAGTCTTCGTTTCATTTTTTATTTTAACTTTAATTCCAATAGCTTTTTTGCCATCAAAAATAATCTTTTCTACAAATGACTCAGTAAATACTTTTAAATTTTCCCTGCTTTTAGCTGGTTTTAAATAGTATTTTGAAGCACTTGCTCTCTGTCCTTTATGAATAGTAACATCGTACATTCCAAAGCCTTCTTGGTCTTCTCCATTCATATCACTATTTATTTTATGTCCTGCCTCTTTCGCCGAGTCCAAAAAAGCTTTAAAAAGGGGATTTTTGTTATTTGATTGATTTACAGGCAATATACCTTTTCCACCTCTATAATTATTTTCTCCACCTGACCATGTCTCGATTTTTTTAAAAAAAGGTAAAACATTTTCGTAAGACCAATTTTTTAACCCAAATGAAGCCCATCTCTCATAATCATTTTTATTTCCTCTGACATAAACCATTCCATTATGCGCGGAACAACCACCAATCATCTTTCCCCTAGGACAAAATAATTTTCTATTGTTTAAGTGTGGCTCAGGTTCAGAATAATATTTATAATTATATTTTGGGTCATGCATTGCATATAGTATTGCAAGGGGCATGTTTACTTTCCATATATCACTATCTTTACCAGCTTCAAAAATTGCAACCTTATTTTTACTTTGTTCAGTTAGTCTATTAGCGAGAACACATCCTGCTGTACCTGCTCCAATTATTAAATAATCAAATTTCAAGGTATTTATTGTGGGTGGTCACCTTCAATAGCAATTCTATCCATTACTCTTTCATATCCTAATCCTCTACCTGGATAAAAATCTGCAATTGCAAAGTGAATAACACTTCTATTATCCCATATACAGACTGTATTTTCAGTCCAGCTAAATCTACAGGTTAATTCAAGTCGTGCTTGGTGTTCAAATATTTTTTTTAAAATTTCGTCGCTTTCTTCTTGTTCAAATCCAATTATTTTTTTTGTGTATGTCCAATTGACAAATAGAATTTTTTTTCCAGTCTCAGGATGTGTTCTTACTATTGGGTGTTCATTAGAATATTCATCAAAATTTCTTTTTTCATTTCCCTCCATTTTTTTATATTTTTCAATAAAAAATTCTGCGCCAAGAGAACTATGGATTGCTTTTTTATCTTTTATCTTTTCTTTTATATCTTCATCTAATGTTTCCCATGCAAGCTCCATGTTTGCAAAGCACGTATCACCACCAACAGGAGGAATTTTAATTGATTTTAATATTACTGCTTTCGTTGGTTTTTCATTGTAACTAACATCACTATGCCAATTCTCACCCCATTGGTTTTTTTCGTCTTCTGCTTTAATTATTCTTACTATTTCGGGATGTTTACTTAATCCTTTTACATATGCATGTGTTTCTAATGGTCCAAATTTTTCAGCTAATGCTATATGTTGTTCAGCATTAATTTTTTGGTCTCTAAAGAAAATAACTTTGTGTTCTAATAATAAATTATTAATTTCCTTGATGTTTTGATCAGATGTATCTTTAAGATCTATCCCTGTTATTTCTGCACCAAGTGCTCCTGACAAAAGTTTAATTTCCATAACTTATTTTTTTAGCTTACCAGAAAACACTAAATTTTCTGAGTTAAAAGAAACCTTATTTTTATTTATAAAGTCATCCATTATTTGGATTTTATCTTGTTCAAATTCTGTGACCTTTCTTTTATCCAGATCAATATAAAGCGACAGGCTTTCAATAGTTGCAGCAAGTTTTTTTGACTTCTTTTCATACATTTCGCATTTTAAATGTAATCTTTTTTTATCATGATCAAAGAAGGTGCAATAAACATCTACTTCATCATTTTCTTTCACTTCATTGTCATAGGTAGTTCTCGTATCTACAACCATAGTACTTCTTTTATTAATTTGCGCATTTGAACCACCCATATGAAACTTATTAAGCATTGTCTCCCATGCTTGATCAAAAATTAGAACATAGTATGCCATATTCATATGTTCATTGTAGTCTGTCCATTCCTTAATAACTTTTCTAGTGGCAAGATGAAATGACATAATTTAATTTAAACTTTATTTATTTTATCTGCTATCAATATTTTCCTTTTCATTTCTCGAAGGACAGGTTTTTCTATAAGTTTACCATCTATGACTACTAGACCTGTATTTGAATTATTAAATTCTTCTAAAATTTTTTTAGCCTTGATAATTTCATCTTGAGGTGGTGTAAATACCTCATTTAAAATTTTAATTTGTTTTGGATGAATGGAACCTTTTCCAGTAAAGCCTAAGTTTCTTACTTGTTCAGCCTCTTTCCTCATTCCTTCCATATTCTCTAAGTCTAAATAAGGTACATCTATTACATCTACACCAACACTTGCACCTGCATGAACTAATTTAGATCTCGCATGGACAAGATTTTCCCATTTATTTTCAACTCTAAGCTCAGCTGCCATATCAACTCCACCAAAATATAGAGCAACTATTCTTTTACTGGCATGAGCAATATTATAAATATTTTCTAAAGCCTCATTTGTTTCCATGATTACATGAAGATCCGTATCTAAATTACAGTCTGTTAAAAGATCATCTATAAACGTTATTTCATCTGGAGTTTTAACCTTTGGTAACATGATAGCTTTTAGATTTATTTTGCTAGATATGAAAGCTTCTAAATCTAAAAGACCAAACTTTGTTCTTTGATTATTTAATCTGACAACTAACTCTATATCATTTTTTACTTCGAGAGTTTTCAGAGCCTCTATAGTATTTTTTCTAGCTTCTGCTTTATCATTGATTGCTATCCCATCCTCTAATTCAATACAAACCATGTCTGCACCTGATGCAATTGCTTTAGGAAACATTTCTGGATGAAGTCCAGGTGTAAAAATAAAACTTCGTCTTACTTTTAATTTGTTCAAGTCCATTTAATTTTTGTAATCAGGTTCTTCTTTATCTAAAATTAATCTTATTTGAGATAGGAATAGATTTGCAAAATCAGTTGGAAAGTTTGCATGTTCTTCAGCAGTTTTCTCTGCAACTTCATGGCTGACCACATTAAGTTCTTGGTTTGTTGAAAGAGCTGTAAGATATGTTTGTGCCGCTCTTTCAAAATAATAAAGGGAATTAAAACCTTCAGCCACAGTTTCTCCTGTTGTTAAAATTCCATGATTTGCAAGCAACATGTGCTGTTTATTCCCAAGAGAATTTGCCATTTTAATGGATTCGTCCTCAAGTCCTAAACCTCCAAATTCATTGTATGTAGATACTCTATTATAAAACATCATCGTATTTTGATCAATTGGTTTCAAGACTGGGTCTTTTAGCGTAGAAAGAGCAGTTGCATATTTAGAATGGACATGAAAAATACATCTTGCGTGTGGAGCTTTTTCATGAATTGCACCATGGATATACAAAGCTGTCGGATCAATAATGTCTGGCTTATTCTTCAACTCATCTTTATTTTCTTTAGTTACTAAGATCAAATCACTAGCCTTCATTCTACTAAAATGAATACCTGCTTTATTACAGTAAAAATCAGATGTACCAGGTATGCATGCACTAAAATGGTTTGCAACTCCCTCATGCATATTAAGTCTAGCCGTCCATCTAAAAGTTGCAGCTAAATCCTTCTGTAATTCTGATATTTCCATTTGCATGATTTTAAAATATAGTTGAAAAATAAATTATGAACAACAACGTTTTTGTATCATGTGCTGTAACAGGATCAGGCGATACTGCTAGCAAACATCCTGACTTACCAAAAACTCCAGAACAAATATCTAAATCAGCAATAGAGGCAGCAAAAGCTGGAGCAGCAATTGCACATATTCATGTTAGAGAAGAAGATGGAACACCAAGTAGAAAGTTGGAATTATATAAAGAGGTAGTTGATAGAATTAGATCAAGTGAAACCGATGTAATTTTAAACTTAACTACTGGGATGGGTGGAGATTTGGACATAGGACAAGGAAAAAACCCACTAGATTTTGGCCCTATGACAGACATGGCAAATGTTATGGAAAGAATAGCTAATGCAGAACAATTTTTACCAGAAATTTGCACATTAGATGCTGGAACATTAAATTTTGGAGATGGTTCAGTCATCACAGTTAATACTCCTAATGATTTAAGAAAAGCTGCAAAAAAATTACAGGAAATTAAAGTTAAACCAGAGATAGAGGCATTTGATTTAGGAAATATGTGGTTTGGCTCTCAATTATACAAAGAAGGTTTGTTAGATGATCCCCCAATGTTTCAAATGTGTTTAGGTATTCCTTGGGGAGCTCCAGCTACTCCGTTAGCAATGCAAGCAATGAAAGATATAATGCCAGAACAAGGAGTGTGGTCAGGCTTTGCAATATCAAAAAATGAAATGCCTTTTGTAGCACAAACAGTTGTTATGGGTGGAAACCCAAGAGTTGGTTTAGAAGATAATTTGTATATATCAAAAGGTAAACTTGCAACCAATGCTCAGTTAGTTGAAAAAGCGATCAGAATTGTAACAGATCTTGGTGCATCAATAATGACTGCAGAAGAAACAAGGAAAAAATTAAAGCTTGTTAAACACAAGTAATGTCCAAAATTAAAAAAGTTGCAGTAATTGGTACAGGAGTAATTGGAGTAGGGTGGATAATAAGACTCTTAGCTCACAACATAAAAGTTTTAGCATACGATAAAAATTTAATTCAAAGGAATAGCTTAATCCAAGAAATAAAAAGAGCCGTACCTTTTGTAAAAAAACTATTTAATAAAAAAAAGATAAATTTAAATAATTTAAATTTTTTTTCTTCTTTAGAGAGTACTGTTAAAGATGCAGATCTAATCCAAGAATGTGCTCCTGAAAACTATATACTTAAAACTCAATTAATAAGTCAAATTTCAAATTATTGTAAACCTGAGGTTTTGATATCATCAAGCTCATCAGGATTACTTCCCTCAAGAATTTTTTCAAAATGTAAAAATAATAAAAGAGGTATCATTGCCCATCCATTCAATCCTGTTTATTTACTACCTTTAGTTGAAATAGTTCCAGGAAAAAAAACAAGTTCTAGATCATTAAATGCAGCAAATAAATTTTATAAATCGATCTCAATGAACCCAATTACCCTTAAAAAGGAGCTGCCAGGATATCTATCTGATAGACTGCAAGAGGCTTTATGGAGAGAAGCGCTTCATATTATAAATGAAGGGTATGCCTCAACAGAGGATTTAGATAGAGCTATTGAGGACGGCCCAGGCTTAAGATACTCATTAATGGGAACATTTTTAACTTTTCATTTAGCAGGAGGAAAAGCCGGAATGAAACATATGCTTGAACAATTTGGGCCCGCATTAAAACTCCCATGGACTAAGCTTAAAGCACCAAAACTATCAAAAAAACTCTCAGAAAGATTGATTTCTGGTACAAAAAAGCAAGCAAAAGGAAAGTCAATCAATCAATTATCAAATATAAGAGATGAGTACTTAGTCAACTTACAAAACCTTAGAAAAAAATATGAAAATAAAATTAGAAAATAGATATCTAAAAAAAACTTAAAATGGTAATTTAGTTGTATGGATTTTAATCATTTTTTAACAAGTTACATGCCAGATACAAGTATTGGTTCAAGGCAGCATTTTAAAAATATGCTTGAAGAATGTGTAACTGCTGAAAAACTTGGTTATGCAACGGTATCAATACCAGAGCATCATTTAATTAACTTACTAATGATGCCATCACCATTACAGATGGCTGTAAAGATTGCATCAGTTACAAAAAATATTAAAATAACAACAGGGATAGTTGTTTTGCCTCTACACGATATGAGAACATATGCTGGTGAAGTAGCCACTGCTGATATATTAACAGATGGAAGATTAATCTTAGGTGTAGGAAGAGGGGCATTTCCATGGGAAATGAAGAGACTAGGCACACCAATAGAACAATCAAAAGAAAAATTTGTAGAGTCTTTAGAGGTTCTACAATTATTATTAAAAAATAAAGAAGTTTCTTATAAGGGCAAACACTATGACTTCGAACCATTAACTATAATGCCTCGACCCATAAGTAATCCAATACCAATGATGGTTGCCGCAATGAATTTAGAAAGTATAAAAGATGCAGCTTCAAGAGGATTTCATGTTCAATCAACAGTATTATCAGGTACAAAAGATCTTTTATTAAGTAGAGTTAATGCATTTAAAGAAGGTTGCATTCAACTAGGTGAAAAAGGTAAGTTACTCAAACTTTCAATGCAACGAATGGCTTACTTAGCAAAAGATGAAAATGAAGCTAGAGAGAAAACAAAACTTGCTTACGAATATTATAAAAGATTTGACAATATGTTTATAGGACCAGGAAAAGTAAAAGAAGGGAATATAGAAGCTTTGCCAAGAAAACAAACTTTAGAAGAATTAAAAGAAAATCTTTTAATTTGTCCTTTAAATGAAATGATCGATAAACTTAGCGTTTATGCTGAAGCAGGAGTTGATGAGGTAATTCTTAGTTCGAGTTTTGGACAATCTCAAGAAGATCTAATAGAGTCAATGTATAGAATTGGTGAAAACGTAATCCCATATTTCAAAAAATCTAATATACAAGTTGCTTAAATATCTATGAGCATCATAGATTGCAATTACTCAGTCACAGGATCAGGGCCTGCAATATTTTTAACTCATGGAGTTGGAGGTGCTGAAGATGCATGGAGATTTATTACTCCAAAACTTAAAAGCATGTTTACAGTTGTGACATATGATTTAAGAGGTCATGGAAAATCACCTGTAGATAATAAGGATTTTAATTTAGATGATCTTGTATTAGATCTTGAAAGAGTAAGAGAAAAGACAAACATCCAAAAAGCCCATTTTATGGGACATTCTTTAGGGGGCATGATTGCTCCTGCTTATGCTAAAAAGTTTCCAGAAAGAGTTTTGTCAGTTGGCTTATTATCAACAGTTGCAGGCAGATCTGATGAAGATAAACAAAAAGTGTGGAGTGTCATTTCAGATCTAAAAGATAAGGGCGTTGAACAAACATTAAAAAATCTCACTAACAGATGGTTTACAGACAATTTTATTGAAAAAAATCCAGACCTGGTATCTAGGAGATTAAAACAAGTAATAGATACAGATAAAGATGTATTTATAAATGTTTTTAAAATTTATGCGGAAACTGAGATGTTCTCTTGGTTAAAAGATATAAAGAAACCCTGCTTATTTATGACAGGTGAAAACGATAGTGGATGCACTCCATCTCATAATAAAAAAATGTCAAACGAGGTAAAAGATTCTAAATTAGTTATTGTACCAGAGGTAAAACACTCTTTTTTGATAGAGGCTCCTGAGCAAATTGCAAAAAACTTAATAGAATTTATTGAAAATATTTAAAGCTCTAATGCATTCTTAAAGTGTTACCATCAACGCCAACTACTTGACCAGAAATTCTAGAAGACTCATCGGATATTAAATAACAACACATTTTACCAATATCTTTCTCATAAACCCAAGTATTAAGAGAAGTCATAGAAACGAATTCACTCTCCACAGCTTTTTTTGAAATTTTCAAAAATTTAGCTTTATCTCTAATAACTCTTCCCATTCTATCTCCTTTTACAGTTCCTGGACAAATTGCGTTTACTCTAATTTTAAACTTGCCTAATTCCATTGCTAAAGTTTTAGTCATTCCAACTACCGCCCATTTACTTGCTGAGTAGGGAGATCTTAATGGAAACCCAAATATACCTGCTGTAGAAGACAGATTAACTACTGACCCACCTTTATTTTTTTTTAACATTGGGATTGCTAATTTTGAAAAAATAAAATGACTAATTACATTTATCTTTAAAGTTTGTTCCCAATCTTTTGTTTTAAGTTTGTCCATGGTTCCTGTTGGGCCTGCAACTCCAACATTATTAATTAGTGCATCAATTTTTTGTGTTTTTTTTTTAATTTCTTTAAAAAAATTTATTACATCGTTTTCATTTGAGGCATCGCAATGAAAAGAAAACAACCTTTTATTATTCAAAGGATTTTTTTTTAATTTATTTATAGATTTTTTATCGACATCACAAATGAATACCTTCGCACCTTTTTCAAGACACTCCTTTGCTGTTGCCCACCCAATTCCTGATGCTCCAGCAGAGATAATTATTTTTTTATTTTTGAAATTGTATGACATTAATCTGTTAATCCATCGGATCTAACTTTATTTCTTTCTAAATGTATGGGCAATACTTTTCCATAAATTGCTTTTGAATGTTCAGGTGTATTTACTCTCCAGGGATCCAATACATACGCAGGTATGCACATAAAACGTGATGTTTTTCCTATAACTTTAGTTACTCTATGCATAGTAAATCTACCTTTAAATATTTGTAAATCACCTGGTTCAAGTTCAAGTCGTTTTACTCTTGTTCGATCTCCAGCTAGTACTTTTTTAACATCGTCAAATTTTTCGTTACCTGGTTCTCTTATGTTTGGACAATATTCAAATATTCCTCCTTCTTCTGGTTTTTGGATCATGAGGCTTAAAGTAAATTCACAACTATCAAAATGCCAAGGTAATATTCCATCTGGTTCCATAACGTTATATGCATGACAGGCTAAAGGATCAGCCCATCTATATATAGGTGCAATCCCTAAGCATGCAGATACAAATTTTAATAATTCCTCAGTTTCATAAAGAAATTTCATCTCCGAATTTTTTTCAAAACAGTCAGAATTTAAATATCCATTAAATCTATCCATAAATATTCTTTTTGGGTGATCTTTAGGAAGAGTAGGATCGTCTTTTGCATAAAGATATGCGTTGATACTTTCTTTAGACATATAAACTTCATTAAGCTGTTGCTCTAATTCTTTTTTCATTACATTTAAAGAATTTGGTAAAATAAAATTAGGAATTACCGAACAACTATAGCTATCTAATTCAGTTTTACATTTTTCAATTATTTTCTTGATCTTTGGAGATTGTAAATCATGAATTGGGTATTTAACTAAATCAACGATGTTGCTTAAACTTTTTTTCATAACTATTTAATCTAATTATGAGTTTGAAAGTGATTCTTGCAATTCTTTATTAGAAATATAGCCTTTAGCATTTCCTTGTTTATCAACTACCTCACAATTAGAGTTACTACAAACAACTTGAGGTAGAAATTCCTCTATAAATTGGTCTTCTTCAACTTTTATCAAGCTTGATTTGTCAATATGATCTGATTGATTTACTGGTTTCATTATAATTTTTGCTTTTATAACTTTTGTTCTATTTACGTCTTTAACAAATGCCTCAACGTATTCATCAGCAGGGTTCATTATAATTTCTACAGGTGTTCCTACCTGAACAAGTTTTCCTGCATTCAAAATTCCAATATGATCTCCTAACCTTAATGACTCATCAAGATCATGAGTAATAAATACTATCGTCTTTTTTAATTCTGATTGTAGGTCTATAAGTTGTTTCTGCATATCACTTCTAATTAAAGGATCTAATGCAGAAAAAGCTTCGTCCATTAACATAATGTCCGTGTCAGTAGCTAAAGCTCTTGCAAGACCTACTCGCTGTTGCATACCTCCAGAAAGCTGTGCAGGATATTGATTTTCAAATCCAGTCAAACCGACAGACTCGATCTTTTCCATAGCAACAGAATTTCTCTTTTCAAGCTCCATACCTTGCATTTCGAGTCCGTAACCAACATTTTGTAAAACTGTTTTGTGTGGGAATAGCCCAAATCGTTGAAATACCATACTCATTTTCTGTCTTCTAAACTCAATTAATTGTTCTTTGTTTAGAGTAGTAACATCTTTGCCTTCTACTAGAATTTCTCCAGAGGTTGGGTCTATTAATCTATTTAAGTGTCTAATTAATGTTGATTTTCCTGATCCAGATAAACCCATACAAACAAATGTTTCTCCTTCTTCAATTTTTAAAGATACATTATCTAATCCAACTGTATGTCCAGTTTTTTCTAGAACATCTTCTTTTGAAGCTCCTTCTTGTACCATTTTAAGAACACTGTCAGGTTTTGGACCGAAAATTTTGTATACGTTATTGATTTCGATTTTAGACATTTATTTAAAGTTTAGTTCTTTTAGTACATCAAAGCAAATCAACAATAAAATAACTTTATTAAATTCAACTATTAATTGAATTGAAATTTTTTTGATTTTAGATAATTATTTATTATGAATTCTATTTCTAAAATCGCAAAAAACAGCACTTATTTACAAATTACTTGGAATGACGGTGAAGAAAGTAAATTTAATTACATGTGGTTAAGAGATAATTGTCCTACTGCACATGATAAAGACTCAAGACATAGAATGTTTAATATCTTAGAGGTATCAAAAGAAATAAATCCCAAAAAATATTCTTTAAATGGTGATGGCAAATTAGAAATAGAGTGGAGTGAGGGTGACCACACAAGTTATTATGATCCTAAGTGGTTGAGAGAAAATTGTTATACAATTAAAAATAAACAAGAATATGTCTCACCTTATCATCTTTGGGATAATAATTTGGAAAACGAATTTTCGTCGATAAGTATTGAACATGATGAAGTAATTAATTCTGATGAAGGATTAATAAAGTGGTTAGAATTATTACATCATAAAGGTATAGCAATAGTTAAAAATTCACCTACAGAAAAAAAATCAGGCTTTGAAATTCTTCATAGAATAAGTCATGTAAGAGAAACCTTTTTTAAAACTCCTTTTGAAGTAATCAATATTCCAAAACCAAATAATTCTGCTTATACAGCTCATGCTCTAAGAAATCATATGGATTTACCTTGGTTTGAATTACCACCTGGTTATCAGTTTTTACACTGTTTAGTAAATGATGCAAAGGGTGGAGATTCCTCTGCAATTGATGGTTTTGCAGTTGCTGATTATTTGAGAAAAAATGAAAAAGATATTTTTGAAACATTAATCTCTGTACCTCTAAAGTTTAGAGATAAAGATTATACCCAAGAATCTCACCGAAGCTTCCATGCTCCAGCAATTAGTTTAACAAAAGATAAAGATTTTCATGATATTAGATTTAGTGTTGCAACTATGGATGCATTAGACTGCCATCCAGACCAAATGGACAAAGTTTATAAAGCTCACCACAGATTTGGTAATCTTTTACATGATGACAAATTTCAAATTAAATTTCGACTAGGACCAGGAGATATATTTTCTTTTAATAATAGGCGTGTTTTACACGGTAGAACAGCTTTTGATCCAAATTCAGGTCATCGCCATCTTCAAGGATATTATCTGGATAGAGATGAGATAATTGGCAGATTAGAATATCTTAAACAATATAAATCATAAATTTTCAAATATAAGGTTATTATTTTCATTATATTTTAAAAATTCTTTTCGAGTTTTTTATTGTGTAGTAATATTTTTCCTTATTAATGATTTGCACTTTCTTATTATCTAAAAATTTTTTATCTAAAATTAGATATTTTATTTTTTTATTTAGCCCATATTTCAAAATCGACTTAACACTATCTTTATTAGAAAATGATATCCCAACTTTAGCTTTCGAATTAAGTTTTAAAAGATTGTAGATATTTTTGTGTTTGAAAGAGATAAAAATACATTTTTTAAATTCTTTAGTCTCATCTATTAATCCAGATAAGAGCATTTTATTTAGTAATGGTTTTATCTCAATAAATATTGGAAATTTGTTTTTTGATAGTTCTAAAACCTCTCTTAGAAGAGGTATTTTAAATTTTTGGCTCTTAATTTTTTTCAAATCTACATAATTTATATTTTTAATACTTTTATTAATTTTGAAAATTCTTCTTAAAGTAAAATCATGAAAGCATATAAATTTATTATCTTTAGTTGCATGAATATCAGTTTCAATTCCGTATTTTCTTTTAAAGGATACTCTAAAAGACTTTAGACAGTTTTCTTTGTAATTCTTATTTACAATTCCTCTATGAATTATATGCATGTAAAAAAAAGGGCTCTGTTTTCACAAAGCCCTTAATTATTTTTAAAAGTTTAATTTTTAGTTAGGTAACCAACTTTTCCATTTATCTGGATTGTTGTCTAACCACTCATTCACAACTTCTTTTACGTCTCTTTTTTTGATGTCAACTTCAACAAGCATCTTAGCTTGGTCTAAGTTGTCTAACTTCATTCTTTCAAAAAAAGCTTTTGCTTTAGCATGTTCTGGTTTAGCAAATGTATCAGGATTTCCATAATTCATAGTGTAATCTTTATCCCAACCAGTTGCTGGCCATCCATCTGTACCGCAAGTTTTCCAGTTGTTTGCTTCAGTAAATGTATCTCCTTCACAAGTTTTGTAATCAGGAAGACCTACTCCAACCATATCAAACTCACCAAAGAACCAGTGTGGCGACCATAGGTATAACAAGAATGGTTCTTTTCTCATGTAAGCAGCTTTAGCTTCTGCAACTGCAGCAGCTTCTGTTCCAAGTTCATCTGCTTGAAAGTCGATTCCTAAAAGATCTAATCTTTTTTGGTCGTGACAGTTCCAACCAGCTACAGGACATCCAATTAATCTTCCTTTACCGCCAGTTTCAATTGTTGCAAACTCTTTTTTGTATTTGTTTAAATCTCTCCAAGATTTAATTCCAAATTTCTCAGCTGCATATCTTGGGATCCAGTAATCAGACATACCGATAATTCCAGTTGTTCCTAAAAGATCAACTGTTCCATCTCCCTTATATGATTTTACAACTTTACCATCATAAATTAAATCTTCGTTAAACATAACATCATCTGCTTCTGCATAACTTGGCCAGCTTTCACAAGCAAAATCAAGTTCACCAGCAGCAATTGCTTCCCATAATCCAGTTCCTGAAGGGAATACTGTTTGTTTAATTTTATAGCCCATTTCTCTTTCAAGAATTCCTACTGCAACTTCACAAGTAATAATTCCACCTGTCCAGTCAGCAATAGCAGCATGTAATCTTTTCGCATTTGCCTGAGTAAGACTAGCAAATAAAATTACGAAAGATAAAAATAGAGCTGATATTGTTTTTGATAATCTCATTTATTTCCTCTCTTTTAATTAATTAAAGTCATATTCTAAAACAAAAAATACTAGTTTGTAAACTGTGAATAATGTTGCTCTTGCTAGCTTTTTAAACCTAAGGCTTCTCTTTGTTTTTTGGTCCAAGCAAGTGAAATTCTGTCAATAATTATTGCTAATAGCACAATCCCTATACCCGCAGCTAAACCTCTTCCCGTGTCAGACCTTGCTAACCCATTGAATACTTCCAAACCTAAACCTTTTCCACCTATCAATGGTGTAACGATTTGCATTGCGAAAGCCATAATTACTGTTTGATTAAATCCAATAACTAAACTTGGAATTGCTAATGGAAATTTTATTTTGTTTAAAGTTTGTAGAAGAGTTCCCCCAAATGAACGTGATACCTCTGAATAAGTACCAGATACCTGTGTTAAACCTAAAGAAGTTAATCGAATGATTGGCGGTATTGAGTATATTACTGTTGCTAATACAGCGGAAACAATACCTCCCCCAAAAAACATCAAAACAGGAATTAGATAACAGAAGTATGGCAATGTCTGCATTGCATCTAAGACTACATTTTGAACATTTCTAAATCTTTCATTGTAAGACGCAATTATTCCAAGCGGAACTCCAATTATAAAACATAAAGCTACGGAAACCAAAACAGATGATAATGTAATCATTGATTGAGGCCATATCCCACAAGCACCAATAAAAAGTAATAATATTGCTGTAATAATTGCAAATCTGATACCAACAGTAAAATATCCAATTGATGCAAATACCCCTAGTGTATACCACCACGGCACATGAGTTAGGAACATATCAAGTGGTCTTAAAAGTTTAAGATATACAAATCCTCTAAGAGCTTTTGTAAATGCAATAAAACTAGGATTAACAGTTAAAGACTCTACACTATTAGAAATTGGTTGTCTTATTGATAATCTCCACTCTTCAGGAAATGATCCTATACTTATAATATAAGAATCAACGAATGATATAGTCAGAACAAGTAAAAAAGATGGGATGATATAATATCTTCTAGAAATTATTTCACTAATATCTCTTGCTGTTTGTCTATTTGCTAACGAAATACAAAATTCAAATACATATGCAATAAATTTTGTCAAATTTGTACAAACAAAATTAATTAAACCACCTAAAAATTCTAAAGGCTTTTCTATAATTCTTGCGATAGTAAATTTTTCCCAAGATTGAGGAAGTAAATAAAATTTTTGAACGTTCGATGGAAGTATTTGTTTCGTTTTACTAAATGACATACTAAATCTATCAAACATTATTGCCATGAAGAGAATACAGAGTCCTCCTTCCATTGCCCATCCAACATCAAGTCTTCTAATTGCTTGCCAGACTTGACCACCAATTCCTTCAGCTCCAATAAAACATGCCAAAACTACAAGCGCTAAAGCCATCATTATCACCTGATTAATTCCCATCATTATACTTGGTAGTGAGAGTGGAATTTTAATTTTAAATAGTAGTTGTAACTTACTTGATCCAAATGAGGTTGCAGATTCGATTGTTTCTGCTGAAACTTGTCTTATACCAGTATTTGTTAATCTTATTATTGGAGGCATCGAGTAAATCATAGTGGCTAATATTGCTGGCGCTCCTCCAATTCCAAAAAAGAAAAGAGCTGGAAAAAGATAAACAAACGCAGGCATTACTTGCATTGTATCTAAAATAGGCTTCATAAAATTTTCAAATCTGTCACTTTGTGAACAAAGCACACCTAGAGTCACTCCAACTACTACACATAATAAAACTGATAAACCCATCAATGCTACCGTTTGCAGAGATGGTTCCCACATTCCTGTTGCACCCCAAAAATAAATGACAAATAAAGAGTACAATCCTAATCTTAAACCACCTGCAATTAAACAGGGTAAAAATATTAATGCTGCAATTAATAACCAGGGCGAGTCGATCAAAAAATCTTCAACGAAGTAATATACATTTTTAATATAACTAGCTATTATTTTGGTAATCCATCTATAATTTTTCTTTAAATAATCTTCACCTTCGTTTACCCATGCTGTAAATGTAAATTGGTCCGTGACAACCTTTGGCATTTTTGAGGGACCTTCGCTTTGAAAAGATAACCACAGTGCAACTAAAAATGTTATTAAGATTACAGAATATGTAATAATATTTTTTGATGAATTTGGCTTTCCTTGGATACTTGCTACTTCAGATGACATATAATCTAAAATTTAAAATAAATAATTTTACTTTTAAAGAAAAATATTGTCTATTTTTGTGTTATTAAAATAACAAAATATGAATAATCAACCAAAAATAACGTGTTCAAATGTTTGGAAATTATTTGGTTCTGACGAACAAAGAATAATTAAAGATTTAGATAAAAGCTTATCAATAAAAGAAGTTCAAGAAAAGACCGGACATGTAGTTGCAGTAAAAGATGTTAGCTTTTCAATTGAGAAAGGTGAGACATTTGTTGTAATGGGTTTATCAGGAAGTGGAAAGTCAACTTTAGTTAGATGTATTTCAAGATTAATCGAACCAACTTCTGGAACAGTTAAAATGGATGATGTTGATGTTACGAAAATGAGTGGCAGAGAATTATTAGATTTAAGAAGAAATAAAATGAGCATGGTTTTTCAACACTTTGGTTTATTTCCACATAGAACAGTTGTGGAGAATATTGGATATGGTTTAGAGATTAGAGGAAATAAAAAAAATGATAGAGTAGAAAAATCAATGGAAGTTTTAAAAATGGTTGGTTTAGAAGGTTGGCACAACAATTACCCAAGAGAGTTATCAGGAGGAATGCAACAAAGGGTGGGTTTAGCTCGTGCATTAGCTGTAGATCCAGAAATTTTAATTTTTGATGAACCTTTTTCAGCATTAGATCCATTAATTAGGAGAGAAATGCAGGACGAATTATTAAAAATTCAAGAAAAATTACAAAAGACAATGGTATTTATTACTCATGATTTTTTAGAAGCAATAAAAATGGGAGATCATATCGCCATTATGAAAGATGGAGAAGTTTCTCAAGTTGGAACACCAGAGGAAATTGTTGCAAATCCCAAAGACCAATATGTAAAAGATTTTTGCGAAGATGTTCCAAAATACAAAGTATTAAGTGCAAGTAAAGTAATGAGGGAGGAATGTTGCGATGACACAAAAAAATTATTTGAAAATGGATCTAATAATATTCCACACGACTCAAAAATTGAGACATTGATTGATAAATTAGTAGATACAGATCAAAAATTTCCAGTTGTAGATACAAAAACTGGAAAATTGATTGGTGAAATAGACAGGGCGATAGTAATGAAATCTATGAAGTCTGCTAGTTAATCTCTCTACTAACCTTTGTACTTTTTGTTTTTATTTTATCTCTCCAAATTATAATCATTCCAGCAAATACTATTACAAATACACCTGGGAATAATTGTTCCCAAGGCGCTTCGTTAAAAAATAACCACCCTAAAATAAAAGAGGATGGAATACCAAAGTATTCAAAAGATGCCATCTTGCTTGCAGAAATTAATCTATAAGCATAAATAAAAAGTATTGCAGCGGTTCCTCCAAGTATTCCAGTCAATGTCATTAAAAAAAAATCCTGGGTACCTTTTATTTCTGTATGCCCAGTAGTAATAAAAAATAATATTACTCCACCAATTACATTAAAGATTAAAGTATAAAGTTGTATTTTTGCCGTTGAGTGTCCATCAGGTATAAATTTTAAAATTATTACTGTAAAAGCCCAAGCAATCGCAGTTAATATTGGAAAAATTGAATAAAAACTAAATATATCGCTGCCTGGTTGAACAATTAAAACAACTCCAAAAAATCCAATAAAAATTGCTGACCATCTATAAATACCTACTTTATCATTTAAAAAAATTATAGATAAAATTACTATGAAAAACGGTGATGAAAAAGTAAGAACCATTGCAGTTGCAAATTCAAGGTTAATTACTGAAATAAATATAAAGATATTCATCGACAAGAATGCCAGACCTCTTAAAAAGCTTAAAAATATAAATTTTTTGTTTAAATTTTTGAAAATTGAAAAATACTCTTTTGTAAATAGAATTAAAACAAAAAGCGGAATAATACCTGCAATATTTCTAAAAACAGCAAGCTGAATTACCGAATACTCATCTCCCAAAAACTTAATTACAACCATATACATATCTACGCATAGAATTGCTAAGAGCATTGTAACTATTGCTAAATAAGTATTTTTTAAATCTGTTTTTTCGGACGAAATATTCATTTATAATTTTTTAAAATTGTATACTTTATCTACGATATGCAAAGTTTTAAACTTAATGAAACAGATATTCTATCCAATCAAGACTGGACATTTCCTACTAACATTGCTTATGGTCCTGGTAGATTAAAAGAAATAGGAAGAATCTGTAATAATTTAAATATTAAAAATCCGTTAATAGTAACAGATAAAGGGAGTCCAAAATTACCTTTTATCATTAATTTACAAAACTATTTAGCCAGCTCAAATATTAAATCAGATTTATTTTTTGATATATCTCCAAATCCTCGAGAGGATGAAATTTCAAATGGAGTAATAAAATTTAAAGATGGCAATCACGACTCAATAATTGCAATCGGTGGAGGTAGTGCAATGGATGGTGGTAAATTAATATGTCTTACAGCAAACAATGACGTACCACTTAGAGATTTTGAGTTTGAATTAACTCCTCCTATAATTAGTAAAGATAATCCTTTTCCAAAAATCATAACCATTCCTACTACCGCAGGCACTGGTGCCGAAACAGAAATTTCAGCTATGGTTACTTATTTAAAAGAAGGCATGAAATTTTGTATGTGGCATCCAGATGTTAGACCTTCCTTAGCATTGTTAGATCCAGAACTAACTATTGGATTGCCAGCAAATTTAACGGCATGGACTGGTGCAGATGCTTTAATCCATGGCATAGAAGGTTATTGTGTTCCTGGTTTTAATCCAATGTGTGATGGTGCTGCTTTAGAAGGTTTATCTTTAATATCAAAATCTTTAGTCACAGCTGTAGAAGATCCCAGCAATATAGTTGCAAGAGGTGGAATGCATGTCGGATCTTGTTTAGCAGGAATTTCTTTTTTAAAAGGTTTAGGATTAGTACATGCTATAGCTCATATGGTTGGAGCCGAATATAATACTCATCACGGGCTAACCAATGCAATAATATTGCCTGTAGTTTTAAAATATAATCTTCCAGGCATGGAAGAAAAAGTTAAAAGAATGTCAGAGGCTATGCAATTTAAAGATCATTCTGTAGATGCATTTATATCAAACATTGAAAACATTCTTAATAGAATTAAAATTCCAAAAAGTTTGAGCGAAATTGGAGTCCCAGAGGATTGTGTTGATAGAATTGCTGAAAAATCAATGAAAGATCAAGCCTATGGACAAAATCCTAGAAAAGCAACTTTAGAAGAAATAAAGGAAATTACTCTAGCATCCATTAAAAAAGCTAGGTAATAGTAAATTCTCATGTTTGAAAATAAATCGGTTAAAGAAATTATTTCTTTAATCAAAACAAAAGAAGCCTCCATAAAAGAAGTTGTCATTTTTTATTTAGAAAGAATAAAAAAATATAACCCATCTTTAAATGCTATAGTCTCAATTAAAGAAGAAGAGCAAATTATAAATGAATCTAAACACAAAGATGAAAAATTTGATGAAAGTAAACCGTTGTTTGGTCTACCTTTGGCATCAAAAGATTTATTAGATGTAGTTGGTTTTCCAACTACTTGTGGCTTTCCTGGATATAAAGATTACTTCCCAAAAAAAAATTCTATAATTGTTGATCGTCAAATAGATGCTGGTGGAATAATGATAGGAAAAACAAATACCGCAGAACTAGGTGTAGGTGCACATACAGCAAACAGACTATTTGGAATAACACCTAATGTATATGGTAATACTCAATCATCAGGAGGATCAAGTGGTGGAGCCGGTGTGGCTGTTGCGGCTGAGTTACTACCCTTTGCAGATGGAACTGATATGATGGGTTCTTGCAGAACTCCTGCAGCATATGCTAATGTCTATGGTTTTAGACCAACACCAGGACTTCTGCCTGACTATCGGACAAATGATAAGAAAAAGAATCTCCCAATTATCTCAACGCCCGGATGTCTTGCAAGAACACCAGATGATATGGCAATTCTTTTAGATGTAATAGCTGGAGAACATAAAGAAGATCCAATTTCTTTTAGTTTAAAAAACTCATTTAAAGATACTAATATAAGTGATCAAGAATTTTCTAAAATAAAGATAGGTTGGTTATCTGACATGAATGGTAATTATCAATATGATCCTGATTTAGTTGAAATGTGTAATAAACAATTAAACAGTCTTGAAAAAAATAAAGTTATAATTGAACACTTAAAACCAAATGTAGATGCTCATAAGTTATGGAATTGCTGGGGAACATTAAGAGCTAAAAGTATTTATGAGGATATTAATGAGGAAATTATTGCAATGAATATTAAAGATGTTAATCAAATGACCCCGCAGGCTTTATGGGAATACAATAAGGGCATTAAGCTAACAGAAGACGATGTAAAATTAGCTCTAAATTCAAGAATTGAACTATCAAATGATGTAAATAGTTTATTCGGTAGCTTTGATTTTTTAGCTCTACCATCTCAACAATCATTCCCTTTTGATAAAAATTTAAGACATCCTGAAAAAATTAATGATCAAATAATGGATACTTACCATAGATGGATCGAAATCCATATATTTGCTAGTCTTTTTTACTTACCATCGATTTCATTACCTATTGGGTTTAACAAAGATGGATTTCCAATTGGCATACAAATTATTGCAAAAACAAAAGAAGATTTAAAAGTGATGTCTTTTGCAAAAAAATATGAAGAAATTTTTAATTTTTCAAATCATAAACCAAATCTAAATTAATGGTCAGACATAAACATCACTTTAAAATAGCTTTTGCATTAGCCATAGCTGCCGGATCATGGGGAGTTTATTGGCTTCCTCAAAGAATTTTAGAGGATGGTGGTCTTACTGGAGGTTGGGGAACTATTTCTCAAATGATGATTGGTATTATATTGCTTACGCCTTTATCTTTGTGGAGAAAATTTAAAGGTCGAACATCAGGATTAGAAATTCCATTTGTTGGTTTTTTAACTGGTAGTGGATTTATTTGTTACGCTTTAAGTTTTTTATTAACAGACGTCGTTCGTGCATTGATCATGTTTTACATGATACCTATTTGGACAACCATTTTTGAAATATATTTCTTAAAGAAAAGACCTGGTTTAGAGAGGGTTTTAACTCTAAGTTTAGCGCTTGGAGGTTTGTGGGTTGTTTTCAGTCAATCTAATATTATACCATTACCACAAAATGCAGGTGATTGGTTGGCGCTTGTGGGAGGTGTGCTTTTTGGAGCTGGCTTAGTACGTTTGGAAATTACAAAAACAGATGGTGTTTTTCCTGTAATATTCTCATTTTTCGTTTATGGAACAATATTTAATATTTTTGCTGGCTTTATTTTAAAAGATTATCTGGGGCCCATGCCACCCATTGAAGCTTTTACATCAATGTTTACTTTTTTAGTTCTTATTTCAGTATTTTATTTTATTCCAACAGGGGTAGTTATCATGTGGTCACCTTCAGTTTTAGGAGCAGGTCTTTGTGCAATATTATATTTAAGTGAAATAGTTGTTGGAGTTATTTCTGCTGGTATTTTAACAGACGAAACATTTGGTTGGCGAGAAGTTGTAGGAAGTACAATGATTGTTTTAGGAGGAGTATTAGCCGTAGTGCTTGCACCAAAAGACGAAAAATAAATGCTTTTTAAAGAAAAGTTAAAATCAAATTCAAAAATATTCTTAGACGGTGGAAACGGTTCAGAAATTGCAAAATTGGGAGGTGAAATGTCTCCTGCTTTTTCTGCCTTAGCCTCAATAACATCTCCAGAAATAGTAATTAAGGTTCATGAAAAGTTTATTGATGTTGGTTGTGATCTAATTACTGCAAATACTTTTAGTTCAACCAGACATAATCTTGAAAGTATAAATCGTGGAGCAGAAGTTAAAGAATTTATTATTCAATCATTAAAATTATCCAGACAAGCAATTAAAAATAAAGGTAAAGAAAGTAAAATTGGAATTGCTGGAAGTTTATCAAATTTTTTTTCATTAAAGGAAAATGAATTTGTGCCAAATCCTAAGTACATACCTTCTTTTAAGCAGGAGGAACAAAATTATAAAGAGGCTGCAAAAATCCTGAAAGAGGAAGGGGTAGATATTTTAATTTTAGAAATGTTACTTGATATTGATCATTCAAAAATTCTATTGAATGCTGCCTTAGAAACTGAATTACCAGTTTGGGTTGGATTAAGTTCTTGTATAAGTAAATTTGATAATAGTGTAATTGGCAGAAATTTTAGTGCAGAAAAAGAAACTTCGTTAATCTACGATGAAACTAAATATAAAGAGCAACCAAAATTTATTCCTGATGATAAAATTGTCCTGTTAAATGACATTGTAAAATCCCTTACAAATATGGGGGGAGATGTTTATGGCATCATGCATACGTGGTTTGTAGATGCTTTTGAAGGATTGAGTGTAATTAAAAATAATTGGAATGGTCCGATGATGTTTTATCCTGAGATACATAAGTTTGATACAAAGTCCCATAAAGCTATTGTAACTTCTACAGAGGAAGAATTTGCTAATGAATGTGAAAAGTTAATTGATAACCAAATTCAAATTATTGGCGGATGCTGTGGTGTTACAGACAAACATCTAAAAAAACTAATTGAGAGATATTCTTAATTTAATATTTTTTATTAACTAAATCTATCAGCATATTGATCATATCGGTTTTATAACTTTCTTTTGTTGCTGATTTCGTTTCTAGAACAGAAAAAAAAGCGGCTACATTCCCAGTTTTAAAATTAGTTGCAAGAAACTGACCACCATACCCTGAGTGCCCAATCATGTTGCCTGAAACCATTGTAGAATTTGAATAATATAAATATTTGTCTTTTGATAAATTTATATATTTGGGTCCTACATTAAAAATTGTTTTGTCCAAAAATGATGAAGATCCAACTTTTCTATTCCCAACACCCACTCCTTTTCTTGCGAAAAGTAATCCCATTCGTAAAAAGTCTCTTGTAATTAAGCAACCACCTCCAGACATCCAAGGCATACCATATCTATCTGATGCAATATATAACCCATCTTCAAATCCTGCAGCCTCAACCACAGATAAAACCCAATCTCTTAAAGTTCTACCACTAACTTTTTCAATTATAAGTCCTACTACATCAGTATTTGCAGATTTATAAAAAGCATATTCAGAATTATTAATTAAACTTTTATTTTTTGATTTTTTAATTGTATTTAAATATTCTTCCTGGCTAAGATGATTTTTAAGATTTTTAGGCAGCCTCCATCCTCCGACAGGTTCGTGCATAAAAGAAGACGAGTATGCCTTAGTATAATCTTCAGTATAAGAGTTTATAACATTCATGTTTAAGACATCTTGGATCTTTGCATTTGCATATCCGCTTCCAATTTTTGGCAAATAGTGAGAAACTTTTTTATTAAGATCTATTAATCTGTTTGTAACCAATTCTCCAATAAATAAATTAACAAACATTTTTGTAATGGACATAATTGTTTGAGGCTGATTTTTTTTAAAATCTTTGGCATATTTTTCAAATAAAATATTTTGACTGTTGCCAACAATTAATGAACAAAAAGATTTATTTTTAGTCATCTTCTTTACTAAAGGAAACTTAGCGATAGTTTTATTTGGTTTAGAGTTTAATTTTAATATTAAATCAGATCTTAAAAAAATACTGTATCTATTGATTTTATGTAAATTTCTATAACCAAACCTTCTTGTTTTAGGAAGGTTCCATGAAGCTTTATTATCTTTAAGTGTGGTTAATTCTGGGTTTCTAACAGAGACTAATTTTTTTTTCTTCAATATTTTAATGATTTTTTTTGTTCGTATTTTTGATGATAAGCCTCTGCTTTGCAGTAATTTTTTTCTTTTGATACCTTAGTTGAAACTTTTCCATCTAATTTACTGTTAACTTCGTTTAAAACTTTTTCTGCAATCTGTCTTTCTTCATCAGTGTTATAAAATATTTCTGAACGGTATTGAATTCCCACATATGTACCTTGTCGATTTACTTGAGTTGAGTCGTGTAATTCAAAAAATAAATTGACCATGTCCTCGTATGACTTTTCTTTTTCATCATACTCAACTTTGACCACTTCTATATGTCCTGTATCCCCACCACAAACTGCCTTGTATGTAACATTTGGCTCATCTCCACCACAGTAACCACATTCTGTAGATATTATACCTTTGATGCCCTCGTACTTTTTTTCGTCCCAAAAACAGCCAATACCGCCAATAAATGTTTTCATTATTTTTAAATATACTTTAGTTTTTTAAAATTGAAATTGCTTTTATTTCGTCTACTCCGATCCCACAACATCCACCAATAATCTGAGCTCCATTTTTAATCCATGACTTAACTTCATTTAAATATCCAGCTGGCGTCATGTCATCTACAAATCTCCAGTGTGGTTTTTCATAATAACCTTTATTTGGATATGCTCCTAATATTCCATCATAATTCTTCCTTGCAGTTTCAATTGCTTTTCCTGTAATATTTATATCTGAATGAGCAACCAATATTGGCCCACTGTGTAAATTTTTAAAATTATTTATGGATGTCTCAAAGTTTTCATAGACATGTGTATCAGAGTCAATTGTATCATTATATCCAAGCATTATATTTTTTTGATCATCCATTACGCATGATACAGATAACCAAACAGGTATATTTACTTTTGTGGAACAATTTAGCATTGTTTCAACTATGTCAGCTTGTGAAGACATAGCTTCCAAAATAATTAAGTCTACGCCAGCGTCAGATAAAATTTTTAGTTGTTCATGAAAACCAGGTATCATTGCTTTGATACCAAGTTTATAAAAGTTTCCAAAAGTTGATACACTTCCAGCTAATGCAGTTTTGCTGTTAGTATTTTCTATTGCTTCTCTTGCAACCTTAACACTTTTTTGATTGAATTTTTCTATAGAGTCTTCATAACCATATTGTCTCATTGATATAGGAGTAGTACTATAAGTATTAGTTGTAATTACATCGGCTCCAGCATTTATATAATCCTCATGCACTTTTCTAACTAATTCAGGATGATCAACAGAACACTTCCCACACCACATGTGCTTATCCATCTCGGCACCATTTTTTTCTAGTTCTGCACCCATACCTCCATCTAAAATAATGATTTTATTGTTTTCTAATTTTGTCTTGATTGGGTCGTATGACATAAATTTTATTCTTTACTATTTGTAAATGCGCAAATTTTATTTCCATCTAAATCACGAAGATAAGAATAATAAACTCCTGAGCCTTCTGGTCTTTCACCACCAGATCCCTCACTAGTTCCTCCAGCTTTTAAACCTTCCTCATGAAATTTATCTACGTGAGATCTTGATGAAGTTAAAAATGTGATTTGTGTTCCATTTCCAAAGGTAGCATCTTTTTTATTGAAAGGTTTAGTGACGTAAAACTCAATATCTTTGGTACCTTTTGCTCCATATGCAGCATAATCATCTTCTATTGTCTCGTTTCTATCTAAACCAATTACTTCTAAAACTTTGTCGTAAAATGTAATAGCATCATTTAAATTATTAGTACCTACCATCACATAACCAATCATATAAACCTCTATTAACTAATTCTGATTATAAGTTATTTAAACTATTAATTCCAACCGGTAATTGCTTTTACTTCTAAAAATTCAGTGAAACCCCAGACACCACCTTCACGACCATTACCAGATTGTTTGTAACCACCAAACGGCATTCCAGTATCTGTGGCTTGACCATTGATATAAACCGTTCCAGCTCTAACTTTTCTAGCAACTCTTTTGGCTTTTTCTTTATCTTCAGTTTGTAGATAATTACCTAGTCCATAAGATGTATCATTTGTAATTGCTATTGCTTCTTCTTCAGTTTCAAATGGTATAATTGAAAGCACAGGTCCAAAAATTTCAGTTCTTGCAATTTTCATGTCATTATTTACATCTGAAAAAATTGTTGGTTTAACAAAATAACCTTTGTTAAGTCCATTTGGCAAATCTGGTCCACCTGCAGCTAGTGTTGCACCTTCTTTTATTCCCTCATTGATAAGATTTACTACTTTATCATATTGTACTTTTGAAACTAAAGGTCCAATATGATCTCCTTTTTTAGAAGCCAGATCAACTTTAATTTTATTTGCTTCATCAACGGCTTCTTTAACAGCTCTTTCATAAATTGGTTTTTCAACCAACATTCTTGTTGGAGCATCACATGATTGTCCTGAGTTGCTCATTATATTTCTTACACCAT
>CACGVB010000002.1 GCA_902576395.1 uncultured Pelagibacteraceae bacterium | reverse complement strand
TAAGGAAATTCGACTAGGCAGAGATTTTAGGAACCAAATATGAGCTACTGGTGTAGCTAAATTAATATGCCCCATTCTTTCCCTTCGGACATTTGATTTTGTCACCTCTACTCCACATTTTTCACAAATAATACCTCTAAATTTCATTCTTTTATATTTGCCGCACAAACACTCATAATCCTTTATTGGACCAAATATTCTTGCACAAAAAAGACCATCTTTCTCAGGTCTAAAAGTTCTATAATTAATTGTCTCTGGTTTTTTTATTTCTCCAAATGTCCATGATTTTATTTTTTCAGGGCTAGCCAATGTGATTTTAATACTATTAAAATTTTGTGTTTCAGATATTTCTGACGATTTAAACAGATCTGTTAGTTCTTTACTCATATATTTAATTTAACTCCACATTTAATGCTAAAGATTTAATTTCTTTTACTAATACATTAAAAGACTCAGGTATTCCTGACTCAAAATTTTCTTCACCTTTAACTATTGTTTCATAGACTTTTACTCTTCCTGCAACATCATCAGATTTTACAGTTAAAATCTCTTGTAATGTGTATGAAGCTCCATATGCCTCTAGAGCCCATACCTCCATTTCTCCAAACCGCTGACCACCTAATTGTGCTTTTCCTCCTAAAGGTTGTTGTGTCACTAAGCTGTATGGACCTGTTGATCTTGCATGGATTTTATCTTCGACCAAATGATGTAGTTTAAGCATATAGATGATACCAACTGTTACTGGCCTGTCAAATTTTTCTCCAGTTCTTCCGTCCCATAATTCGGTTTGTCCTGAGTTTGGTAAGTTTGCAAGATCCAACATATTAGTTACGTCTTTTTCTTTAGCTCCGTCAAAAACTGGTGTTGATATAGGTACTCCATTTTGAATATTTTGACATAGATCTTTAAACTCAGTATCTGACAAACTTTCAATATTTTCTGAATATATATCATTACCATATACTGATTTTAGAAATTTTGAGATTTTTTCATCTTTTTCAATTCTTTTTTGATTTTGATTTATTAATTCAGTTAATTGTTCTCCTAACTCTTTACATGACCATCCTAAGTGCGTTTCTAGTATTTGACCTACATTCATTCTGCTTGGTACTCCCAAAGGATTTAAAACAATATCAACAGGCTTTCCATTTTCTCTGTAAGGCATATCTTCGACAGGAACTATTTTACTAACAACTCCTTTATTTCCATGTCTACCTGACATTTTATCTCCTGGTCTTAGTCTTCTTTTTATTGCCACAAACACTTTTACCATTTTCATAACACTAGGTAATAAATCATCACCTTGTCTAATTTTAAGAACCTTATCTTCAAATCTCTCCTGTATATCCTTATTAGCGTTTTCGTATTGAGATTTTAATTGAAGTAATGCGCCTGTTTTGTTTACATCTTCTACAGAAATTTTAAACAAATCAGAAACACTGAGGTCAAAGATTATCTCTTCGGTTAAATTTATGCCAATACTATGACTTTTAATTTTTTTTGTTAACTTTGAATTATGTAATATTGATGTTGCTCTTTGCTTAATACTTCTTTCTAAAATTTCTTCTTCTACAATTTTATCCTGTTGTACACTTTCAATTTCGGCTCGTTCTATTGTAATTGATCTCTCATCTTTATCAATTCCGTGTCTATTAAAAACCCTTACATCAACAACTATACCACCACTACCACTCGGCATTTTTAATGATGTATCAGTCACATCAATGGCTTTTTCTCCAAATATAGACCTTAAAAGTTTTTCTTCAGGACCA
This sequence comes from uncultured Pelagibacteraceae bacterium, assembly GCA_902576395.1. Classification (GTDB taxonomy): domain Bacteria; phylum Pseudomonadota; class Alphaproteobacteria; order Pelagibacterales; family Pelagibacteraceae; genus Pelagibacter. Next base: position 75,902 of record CACGVB010000002.1, on the reverse strand, counting down.
GATGCTGAATCTCCTTTTGGAGTAACTTTTCCTACCAAAATGTCTCCTGGTTTTACTTCTGCTCCTATATACACTATTCCTGACTCATCTAAGTTTTTTAAAGCTTCTTCGTTTATATTCGGAATATCCCTAGTTATGTCCTCCTCACCAAGCTTTGTATCTCTTGCCATTACTTCATATTCCTCAATATGTATGGATGTAAATACATCGTCTGTTACACACCTTTCAGAAATTAAAATTGAGTCTTCAAAATTATAACCTTGCCAAGGCATAAAAGCTACAGTCACATTTTTCCCTAAAGCTAATTCTCCAGTTTTGGTTGAAGGACCATCAGCTATAATATCTCCAGATTTAACTTTGTCTCCAACTCTTACTAGAGGTTTTTGGTTAATACATGTGTTCTGATTTGATCTTTTGAATTTTTGGAGATTGTAAATATCTACACCAGATTGAGAATAATCTTTTTCATTTGAAACTTTAATTACAATTCTTTTTCCATCAATTTTGTCAACTGTACCATCTCTTTTTGCAACAATAGTTACACCTGAGTCCAAAGCTACATCGCTTTCTATTCCTGTACCAACTAAAGGAGCTTCAGGCTTTAAAAGTGGTACAGCTTGCCTCATCATATTAGAGCCCATAAGTGCTCTGTTAGCATCATCATTTTCTAAAAAAGGAATTAAAGATGCTGCAACAGAAACGAGTTGTTTTGGAGATACATCTATATAATCAATATTTTCTGGTTTTGATAATATGAAATCTAAATTTGCTCTACTTGAAACCAGTTCTTCAGTGAATTTGCCATTTTTATCTAATAATGAATTAGCTTGTGCAATTGTAAACTTAGTTTCCTCCATTGCTGACAAATATTCTATCTTGTCTTGTACAACTCCGTTTTCAACCTTTTTATATGGACTTTCGATGAACCCATATTTATTAATTTTGGAGTAAGTTGAAAGACTATTTATCAATCCTATGTTAGGTCCTTCTGGTGTCTCTATAGGACATATACGACCATAATGAGTTGGATGAACATCTCTAACTTCAAAACCTGCTCTTTCTCTTGTAAGTCCACCAGGACCTAATGCCGAAACTCTTCTTTTATGTGTAATTTCTGAAAGTGGATTTGTTTGATCCATAAATTGAGAAAGTTGAGAGGTGGCAAAAAAATCTTTCAATGAAATTGTCAAAGGTTTCGCATTAATTAGATCTTGAGGCATAGCAGATTCGACATCAAGTGTTGTCATCTTTTCTTTTATAGCTCTCTCCATTCTATAAACACCAATTCTTGCTTGGTTTTCAACAAGTTCACCGACTGATCTTACTCTTCTATTACCTAGATGGTCTATATCATCAACCTCATCTTTACCATCTCTTAAATCCAACATTTTTTTGATTATCGCTAGTATATCATCATTTCTTAGTATTGTTATTTTATCTGAGCATTTTAAATCAAGCCTAGAATTCATTTTAACTCTTCCAACATCTGATAAATCATATCTATCAGAGCTAAAAAATAAATTATTAAATATTTGTGTTGCTATCTCAATTGTTGGAGGTTCGCCTGGTCTTAATATTTTATATATTTCAGTGATAGCATCGTTTTTATTTTCATTCTTATCATTTAAAATTGTTTGAAGTAAGTATGGGCCTTTTGAAATTGAATTAGTTTTAGAAACATTAATTATCTTTATATTTTCATCTAATATTTTTTTTATAATAGTATCATTTAATTCAGTACCTATTTTAAATGTATCGTCACCGATTACAATTTCTTCATGTAAAAATTTTCCATATAAAGCTTCATTAGATATTAAAATTTCCTTCAAACCATCATTTTGAAGTTTTTTTGCTATTAAAAAATTAATCTGATCTCCTATTTTAACTAATACTTTGTTATTCTTAGCATCAATTATTTCCTCAGCATAATTTTTTGCTTTATAATTCTCAGGATCAAATCTTGTTCTCCACTTTTCTGTATTTTTATCAAATGTAAATGACTCTTTTTCATAAAATTCATTTACAATGTCTGGCTTTGAATATCCAAGAGCCTGTAAAAGCGTAGATACAAAAATTTTTTTCTTTCTATCAATTCGAAAATATAAAAAATCTTTAACATCAAATTCAAAATCCAACCAAGAACCTCTATTTGGAATAACTCTGCAGTTAAACAAAAGTTTACCACTTGCATGGGATTTACCTTTATCATGATCAAAAAACACCCCGGGACTTCTATGCATTTGATTAACTACTACACGTTGAACTCCATTTGTTATGAAGGTTCCACTATTTGTCATCATTGGTACTTCACCCATATAAACTTCTTGTTCTTTAGCTGACAAAATATCTTTAGTGTTGTTTTCTTGATCAATTTCATAAACAACAAGTCTCAAAGTACATTTTAGTGCTGCTGAATATGTTAATCCTCTTGTTATACATTCATCAACATCAAATTTTGGTTTTTCAAGTCTATAAGAAATATATTCTAAAGTAGCTTTGTCGTTTAAATCTTCAATTGGAAAAATACTTTTAAATACTCTATGAAAACCTTTTCTTAGATTGTCTTCGACCTCATCTTTAAATTCAGTTAGTTCTTTGTATGAATTTTTTTGAACCTCTATAAGATTCGGGATCGATAAACTTTCTTTAAGCTTACCAAAACTTTTTCTAATATTTTTTTTCTCAGTAAAAGATAATTGCATATCTATTGCATTACTGAATAATTTATTTCAGTAACTAAGTTCTTTCTAGTTTTGTTTATTTTAGTTCTACTTTTGCGCCAGCTGCTTCTAACTTAGCTTTTATTTCTTCTGCTTCTTTTTTATTGACACCTGATTTCACTTCTTTAGGTGCGCCTTCAACTAAATCTTTTGCCTCTTTTAATCCTAATTCTGTCACTGCTCTAACTTCTTTAATAACATTTATTTTTTTATCTCCAGCAGCAGTTAACATAACTGTAAAATCATCTTTTTCTTCTGCAGGTGCATCACCTCCAGCTGCAGTAGGTGCAGCGGCAACTGCAGCAGCAGCTGTTACTCCCCATTTTTCCTCTAATTGTTTTGAAAGCTCGGCAGCCTCAACGACAGTCAAGCTAGATAAATCTTCTATAATTTTATTTAAGTCAGCCATAATAATAAATAATTTGTCCCTAGTTATTTTTTTGATTTTTCGAGCGCTAAAATAGCGATTTTTGAGGCTGGCGCAAGTAAAATACTTGCAATATTTTCAGCAGGAGACCTTAAAATACTAACAATTTTAGACCTAGCCTCATCTAATGATGGTAATGTTGCTACATTTTGGACTCCTGATACATCTAAAATGTCTTCTCCCATGATTCCACCCAAAATTTTTAATTTTTCATTCTCTTTGGAAAATTTAGTTAAAATTTTTGCAGAAGTAATTGCATCTTCTGAAAGTGCTACAGCTGTAGGTCCAGAAAATAGATTTGATAAATCCTTACATTTTGTTTTTTTTAATGCTAATTTAGTAATTCTATTATTGGTAATTTTAAACTTTATTCCATGCTCGCGCATTTTTTTTCTAAGATCATCTAATTGATTTACTGTCAGTCCTTGATAATGTGTAACTATCACAGCTTCAGTTTTATCAAACTGAGTTGTCATTTCATTTATATACTGTTTTTTTTGTTCTTTATTCATCATAATTAAAAATTCTTTTCTAATTTAAGCTTGTAGGATACTCCCATTGATGATGTGATATATGTTTGTTTTATCAAATCACCTTTAATTGATAAATTAGATTTTTCTTTTTCTAATGCCTCTATTACTGCGTTATAGTTTTTTATTATTTTTTCATCATCAAATGATTTTTTTCCTATGCTTAGTCCAATATTTCCATCTTTATCATTTCTAATTTCTACTTGACCTGCTTTTGCATCAATTACAGCTTGATTAATATCATCAGTGACAGTTCCCAATTTTGGGTTGGGCATTAAACCCTTAGGACCTAAAACTTTACCTAATTTTGAAAGCTTAATCATCATTGATGGTGTACATATAAGTTTTTCAAAATTTAAATCTCCATTTTTAATACTTTCCACTAAGTCATCACCACCAACTAGATCTGCATTTGCTCCCCTTGCTTCATCCATTTTATTTTCTTCACAAACCACAGCTACTTTAATACTTTTTCCTGTGCCTCCTGGTAAGTTAACTACTGTTCTTAAATTTATTTCACTTTTTTTTTGTTTATTATTTATTCTAAAACTTAACTCCACAGACTCATCAAATTTTGTAGTACAATTAGATTTAATTGTAGCTAAAATATCATTAATTTTTTCAGAAGCTAATTCGTTGCTTTTTTCTGGTAATTTTTTATATCTTTTTGATTTCATTATTCTTTAACTTCTATACCCATAGATCTGGCAGAACCTGCAATTATTTTTGCAGCCTCGTCTAAATCATGCGCATTTAAATCTGCCATTTTTTTTTCTGCAATTTCCTTTAACTGATTTTTAGATATTGAACCAATAATATTTCTTCCAGGTTCCTTTGATCCACTCTTTAATTTCATTGCCTCTTTTATAAAGTGTGATGCAGGTGGTGATTTTATCACAAAATCAAACTTTTTATCCTTATACACTGTAATTATTACAGGAACAGGCTTTCCTGCAAACGATTTAGTTTTATCGTTAAAAGCTTTACAAAATTCCATTATATTTATTCCTCTTTGACCTAGCGCTGGTCCAACCGGTGGCGCTGGATTAGCTTGTCCACCTTTAATTTGTAACTTAACATATCCACTTATTTCTTTTTTTGCCATTAACTTACCTTTTCTACTTGATTGTATTCTAAATCAACAGGTGTCGGACGTCCAAAAATTGAGACGGATACTTTTAATCTATGTTTATCCTCATCTATGTCCTCCACTAAGCCGTTAAACGAAGCAAATGGACCGTCAATAACTTGAACTTTTTCTCCAACACTATATTCAATTCCAGATTTTGGTTGTGCTACACCATCTTTAATTTGGCCTAAAATTTTTTCAATTTCCTTATCAGAGACGGGGATGGGCGTTCCTTTTGATCCAAGAAATCCACTTACTTTTTTTAAATTCTTAATCATATGATAAATATTGTTATCCATTTCACTCTTTATCAGGACATATCCTGGAAAGTATTTTTTCTTTCTTTGAACTCTCTTGCCTCTTTTAACTTCTGTTATATCATGTGTTGGAACTATAATTTCTTCAATTTTTTCTTGTATTTTTGCTTTTTCAGCTTCCTCTTTAATTAACTGAGCAACTTTGTTTTCAAAGCTTGAGTGAGATTGAACTATATACCAATTCTTCATTATAAACTTACCTTTAGAATTATTTCTAAAAAAAATTTTAAAATCTGGTCTAATAAAAGAAAAAATATTGATGCTATAACAGCCATAGCAAAAACCATTAAAGCACCTTGAACAGTCTCTTTTGCAGTAGGCCATGTTACTTTAAAAGCTTCCTGTTTAACTTCCTGAATGAATTTTAATGGGTTTTTCATATTATTTAGTACTAACTATTGGCAGGAGCGAAGGGAATCGAACCCCCAACCTCCGGTTTTGGAGACCGGCGCTCTACCAATTGAGCTACACTCCTATTGAGTTTACTCTATAATTTTAGTTACTACACCTGCTCCTACTGTTCTACCACCTTCTCTAATAGCAAAATTTAGTTTTTCATCCATCGCTATTGGTGTAATTAACTTAACTGTAAATTTTGCATCATCACCTGGCATAACCATTTCTGTGCCTGATGGTAATTCAACTTCTCCAGTAACATCCGTTGTTCTAAAGTAAAATTGAGGTCTATATTTGGTAAAGAATGGAGTATGTCTACCACCTTCCTCTTTTTTCAATACATAAGCTTGTGCCTCAAATTTAGTATGAGGTTTGATAGATCCTGGTTTACATAATACCTGACCTCTTTCTACATCGGTTCTTTCAACTCCTCTAAGAAGGGCGCCAATGTTGTCTCCAGCCTCACCAGAATCTAATAGCTTTCTAAACATTTCTACACCTGTACAAACTGATTTTTTTGTTTCTCTAATACCAACTATTTCAATTTCCTCGCCAGTTTTAATTACGCCAGATTCAACTCTACCTGTAACAACAGTTCCTCTGCCGGAAATTGAAAAAACATCCTCAACTGGCATCAAAAAATCTTTGTCTTTTGGTCTGTCTGGCTGAGGAATAAAATCATCAACTGCTTTCATTAACTCCATTATTGAATTTTTACCAATTTCATCATCTTTTCCTTCAACAGCTGCCAATGCAGAACCTTTAACTATTGGTGTTTTGTCACCTGGAAACTTATAAGATGTTAACAAATCTTTGATTTCTTCTTCAACTAAATCTATCATCTCTTTATCATCAACTTGGTCAACTTTATTTAGATAAACAACTATAGCTGGAACACCTACTTGTCTTGCTAGAAGTATGTGCTCTCTTGTTTGTGGCATAGGTCCATCAGCTGCATTTACAACTAAGATTGCACCATCCATTTGTGCTGCACCTGTAATCATATTTTTTACGTAATCTGCGTGACCTGGACAATCAACATGAGCGTAATGTCTTTTATCAGTCTCGTACTCAACATGAGCTGTTGAAATTGTAATTCCTCTCTCTTTTTCCTCTGGAGCTTTATCAATTTGGTCATAAGCAGTAAATTGTGCACCTCCTGATTCTGCTAAAACTTTTGTTATCGCTGCAGTTAATGTTGTTTTACCATGGTCCACGTGACCTATTGTTCCGATATTACAGTGCGGTTTATTTCTTACAAACTTTTCTTTTGACATTACTTTTTTACCTCTTTTTCATTTTTTTCTTTTTTAATTATGGAGCGGGTAAAGGGAATCGAACCCTTACATCCAGCTTGGAAGGCTAGCGTTCTACCATTGAACTACACCCGCATCACCCAAGTATACTCCTAAATTATTTAAATATTTATCGAATGGTGGAGGGGGAAGGATTCGAACCTTCGAAGACCGAAGTCAACGGGTTTACAGCCCGCCCCATTTGACCGCTTTGGTACCCCTCCCTAATCGCAGGGGAAGCGTCCCCTTGTTCAATAAAGCTTTAAACAACATGCGTTTTATATATTTTTATTGTACAAATGCAATACGTGAATTTCATAAAAAATAGTATAAAAAGCCTTTAAATTCGTAAAATATGACTCAAAAATCATCCTTTTTTATAGCTGGACGTCATGCAGTTATTGAGGCCTTAAGAAACCCAGAAAGAAGAGTAATTAAAATATTTTTAACAGAAGAAAGTAAAAAAAATATTCATAAACTAAATCCACATAAAAATTTACTAAAAGAGTTAAAAGTTTTTTTCAAAACAAAAAAAGAATTAGATAAATATTGTAGAAGTGAAGATATTTTGCATCAAGGTTACGTTGCAGAAATAGAACATTTAGATAATCCTGAACTAAAAGAGTTTATTAAAGATAAAAATAATTTAACTTTTGTTTGTTTAGACGAAGTTACTGATCCTAGGAATATTGGTTCTTTAATAAGAAGTGCTGCATCTTTTAATATAGACGGTCTTATAGTCAAAGAAAGACATTTTCCAAGTGAAAGTAAGTTATTATATAAGTCTGCAAGTGGATGCATGGAACACTTAAAAATTTTTCAAGTATCAAATATAAATACTACTCTGAAATATTTACGGGATAAGAATTTTTGGATTTATGGTTTTACCGCAAGCAGCGATAATAACTTTACAAATGTTAAATGGAACGGAAATAATGTGTTACTATTTGGATCTGAAGGCCATGGTCTTAATAAACACACAAAAAAATATACAGATTTTGCAGTTAAAATTAAAATGAACAAAAATATTGAAAGTTTAAATATATCAAATAGTGCAGCAATAGTTTTTCATCATATAAATCAACAAAAATAATTTCTTGATAATATATTAAATACTATTAAAAAACGCATCAAGCCCTTGTAGCTCAGTTGGTAGAGCAATTGATTTGTAATCAATAGGTCCGCGGTTCGAATCCGTGCGGGGGCACCATCACTCAATAAATTCAACACTTATTATTTTTGCTAAATCTAAAAATTTTTATCTGTTGTGTCGAGAGTGTGTCGAACTAGTGTCATGATCAAGTAGTCTTTTATTTAAAATAATTTTTTAGCTATTGAGCAATCATAAATAAGATCCATCCAATAGTTATTTTCTGTATCTCCATATTTATAATGTTTATGATATTCTCTTAATCGGCCAGTATAACGATTTAATGTAAATTTTATTTCAAGCCTTGATTCAGAGGCAAGTGATGCATACCAAAAAATTAAATTATCACCAAACATACGTGTAGATCCAGGTGACTCAAACATAGGTGCTTCAATAATTTTTTCATCTGCTGTGTCTAATTTTATATTGTAACCCTCTACATCATGATCACTGATTGAAAGATATGTTGTATTTTTTTCTATATCATCATGACCAGGGTGAGGTACATTTTTAGTAATCTTGCCTTCTATAAATTTGCAGTGTAGATCTATAATTTTTGCATAAACATTCCCACTCAACAGCAAACCCACAATTATGATTCCTAAAAGTTTTTTCATTGCTTAAAGACTTTCATTGGTTCAATAATCATAAGCATAAACATATCCATAATCATTTGATGTATTAATGGATCTATTAGTTCTGGATTATCTTTTTGAAAAACTTTATCTACTTCTTTTCCTGTAAAATTCATCAATAAAATTCCAGCAGGTCGATTAAAAGGATTTGTCTTCATGCTCCAAGATTCATTGTATGCCTCAATGTATTCATTTATTCCATTAATCATTAGCTCAGATTCTTTGATAGTTAGTCCAAAATCTTTTTCTAAAGATTTCTTACACATAAGTTCAACTTTTTTGCCCTGCTTTGAACTCATTAGTGCTGAATGTTTTTGCAATAATGCAAGACTTGTACCTATCATTGCAATTGCAGTTTCGTTAGAATTAACTTTTGTGACTTTTATTGTTGCCCCAGTTGCCAGTTTAATTTGTTCTTGTACGTGCGTTGCATTAACAACTGCATCTTTAAAAACTCTTTTGAGAAATTGTCTTGGAAGATCTTCATCAAATTTAATTGAAAACTTAAGTGTATTTAAAGTTTTTTTGAAATCTATCATATTCAGTCATTAAAACTTTATCATTGTGTCATAGGTGTGTCGAGATTAGCAATAAATGATTATAAGTATTGCTAAAGTATATTTATTTAAACTTTAGCAATTGATTTGTAATCAATAGGTCCGCGGTTCGAATCCGTGCGGGGGCACCATCATCCAATAAAATCAACGTTTAATTTTTTTAAAAAACTTAATTTCTATCCTGACTGTGCTCATAGTGTGCTTTGATTGTGTATAGAGTGTGTATGGATTGTGTATCAATCAAGTGGTCGTTCAATCAAAATTAAAACATAATTTTTTATTAAAAATATTGTTATGTTAGGTGAATTAATTTTATTAGGCTTAATTCCATTGTTTATATTTAAAAGAATTAAAAAATCTTATTTAAAATCTTCTATAAAAAAATATTAATTTAATCTTTATATTTTGAATAATCAGTTCTTAAAATATCTGGGTCAGAATGATTATTTCCATTAAATTGACCTTTAAATCCAAGAATATTTTTTTCTTTATCAAATTCCTTGTGAGAAACTTTTAATGCAAACCCAAAACAACAACCGGTTAATAGCATCATAAATCCAACCATAGGTCCCATTTGGAATATTGGTGTCCAAAGAAATCCTGAGATAAATCCAGAAGCTACACCAAACGACAAAGGGAAAGAGTTATAAACAAAATTAAAAAAAGGACGCTTTAATCTATATTCATTTCTAAATTTTAGGAATTTCTGACGTTCCATATCCTCAATAATATTAGGAGCAGGTTTAATCTTTTTTTTCACCATAGCTAACCCAGAACCACGATCACTAAAAGTTTTTTCATAATTACCAACGTTGTAGTAGTGTAACAATTCCACCAAAAATCATTAACCCACCAAAGAATATTCCAATGATAGTAAATAAATCAAAATCAGCACCTCTGTACAAAGCGATACCAGCTGCAATAATTATTCCAATAAGAAATATAATTGTGTGCTCATCTTTTCTACTCATTTTTTTTAAAGACTCCTTTCTCTACTTTAGAACAAACTCCATAATCTCTGTCAGCATTCTGCATAACTGTGCTTATTTCGGAAAAAGATAAGTCAGCATTATATGCATCTGGGTAAACCCATTCTATATCACCGGAACTTATTGTAATGGTAGCTAAATATCCTTTTTTAACTCCATTCAAAACATCGTGGATATTTATCTGATATTCATTATCTGTTATATCAACAATTTCGAAATATCCATCTTGCTGAAAAAATTTTTTTTTCGCTACAATTTCTTTTGGAACATTTTTTGGTTCGTTTGCGTCCATCTCTGCTAGATCATAAATAATTGTATATGAATTATCTGATGTAACACATCTCAATGTGGGTAAGTTCGTTATTTTCTTTGAAAGTTTATTATTAACTTCTTTGTAACTTGCACTTCCAAATTGAAATAAACCTTTGGCTGTCCACAAAATTGCCATCACTAATCCAATAGCTGCTATGATTTGAATTAGTCCTTTCGGTCTATTTTTTTTTTTCTTTGCCATAGTAAATTTTTACCACTGTGCCGATAGTGTGACCATACCAAAAATATTTTAAGATTATTGTTGTTAACAGTTGTTTATTTAAATTTTAGTAATTGATTTGTAATCAATAGGTCCACTGTTCGAATCCATGCGGGGGCACCATCAACCACGTAATTTCATTTTAAAATATTTATACAAAATTTCGTAACCAGAAAAACTCAAAGGAGTTATAAAAATTAATCCGTAAATAACCTGTTTTTGGTCTCCACTTGCAATATATGGTATAACAATAATACATGTAAGCAAATAAGCAGAAATTAGAAAAAACTTAAATCTTGTAAATTTGTTTTTGAATAGATCTAAAAATAATCCAAAATATAAAAAAACCATCATACCCACAGCGAAAAAATTGTATTTGAAAGAAAGTTTCAAGTTTAACCAGCTCAATAGAGTAAACAATCTCAGTGCATATACTTTAAGAGAATACAAAGGATTATCTAGTAATGCACAGAAATGATTATGGAGTGAATTGAATTCATAAATTAAACACTTATTAAGAGTTTTCATAACTTCATCATCAATTGTTATAAAGTTAAAACCATTGTATATTAGGTCTGTTTGTAAATAAATGATAGCAAATGGCTCAAGAGTAACTGCAAAGATACTTAAATACCAAAAATATAATATAAAGAAAATCGACAAGACCAAAAAATTAATGATAGGCTTAGTATCATAAACCAAAAAAAATTTATAAAATAACATTATGAAAACAGTGAAAAAAACTTTTCCATCATTTTTTAATGTGAGAAATATAAATATAAAAAAAAGTACTTTAAATATGTTGCTTAGATCATATTTTGATAAAAAGAAAAAAGAAATCATAAAAAGACTAATTGAAATTCCCGCATGATTTAATGTATGAATCCAAAAAACTATAAAAGGATTACATACAATAAAAATTGTTGATAATATTGATGTTATTTTAGAAAAATTAAAATTAATTAAAGATTTGTAAAATAAATAAGAAGACAAATAAAAAATTACATATTGGACTTCTGTATAATAATTTATTAAATTTACACTTTCTAAAGTCCTTATAAAAACAGTATAAGTAAAATAAATATGCCAAGCATTTTTTGTCCCACTAACAACACCATCAAAAAAACTCTCTAAATTTAAATATCTCCCAGAATCATAACTAATTTCAAAAACATGTGGATCATGTCTGTTATACATATAGGTCGAAGAAATATAATAGAGGATAAAATAACCAAAAATTAAAAGAAATTTTTTTTGAGAATCATTTAAATACATAAAATTTATAAATTATAATAATTTATTTAATTCATGATATTACATAATTCATTCCTGTATTGAATATATTATATCAAGTGTAATGAATATATTGTATCTAACATCTATATAACTTATGCAAAAAAGTAAAACTCAAATAGGATTTTTAGGTTTAATTGAAAAATATGTAAGAAAATTTGTTACTTTTTATTATTTTATAAGATCGATCATTATCAAATTTGATATTTTTGAGGAGGATTTCAAAATTTTAAAAGAAATTTATGAGGATAAAAAAATAAATATTATTGATATTGGAGCTAGTGATGGAATTTCAGCTAATTTTTTCATTAAAAATTTAAATGTAAAAAATATTTATTGTTTTGAGCCTCACATTTTTTTTATAAAAAAATTAGAAAAATTAAAAAAAAAGTATCAAAACATAAAAATTTTTGGATATGGAATTAGTACATCAAATAAAAATATAAAAGTATATATTCCTAAAATATTTTTTTTTGGGAAACCGTTATATTTGTATTCTTACACTTTTTACAATATAGATGAATTAAAAAAACAAATTAAGTTAGATTTTTTAAACTATAAAAAAATTATTATAAAAAAAACTATTCTTAAACTAAAAAAATTTAGAGTAATTAATAATAAAATTCATCTAATTAAAATTGATGTTAACGGATATGAATTTGAAATAGTAAAGTGTCTCAAGAAACAAATTATCAAAAACTACCCATTAATGGTTATTGAAAATAATAAAAAAATTAACGAAATCAGTAAATATTTAGGTAAATATGGTTATAAAAAATATTATAATAATAATGGTAAGTTAGAAAGATTTAAAAATCAAAAAGTATTAGATATTTTTTTTATAACTAAAAAATGAAATTATTAATAATACCAACATTAAATGAAAGAAAAAATATATCTACACTTTTTAAGAAAATTAATAAAATTGATAAAAAATTAAATATTCTTTTTATTGATGATAATTCAATTGATGGAACCAGAGAAGAAATATTATATTTGAAAGGGAAACATAAAACAATCTCTTATATTTTTAGACCAAGAAAATTAGGCATTGGTTCTGCTCATAAAGCTGGACTAAAGTTTGCATATAAAAAAAAATATAAAATAGTTTTAACTATGGATGCTGATGGAACACACAATCCCAAATATATAAATAATTTAATTAAATACTCTTCAAAGTATGATTTAATTTCGACGAATAGATTTGAACAAAAAAACTCTTTAATTGAATGGCCTATTCAAAGAAGATTTCTGACGAAAGTCAGATACCATTTAATTAATATTCTTTTAAATATTAGCTACGACTCATCAGGAGCTTACAGGTGTTACAATACAAAAAATATTAAATTAAATGATATTTTAAAAGCAAAAAATAATGGTTATTCTTTTTTTTGGGAAAGTTTATATTTGTTAAATAAAAAGAAATATTCAATTAAAGAAATACCTATCTATTTACCTTACAGGAAAGTTGGTAGCTCAAAAATGACAATGAGAGATATTATTGGATCTCTTTTATACTTATTTAAATATTCCTTAAAAAACGTAATTAATTAAATTATCTCTATTTCTGGCAAAGGAAATATTAACTTCCCTCCTTTATCTAAAAATTTTTTTTCTTTTTTGATAATATGATCTTTAAAATGCCAGGGTAATACCAAAAGATAATCTGGTTTCCTTTTTTTTAAATAATTTTCAGAAACAATTTTGATCTTAGAGCCTGGCGTATATCTATTATACTTAAAACTATTAACTTCAATAATATAATCAAGAATATTCTTGTTAATTTTGCAGTATTGCAGAATAACATTACCTTTAGTAGATGCCCCATAACCATAAATTTTTTTTCCTTGTGACTTAATTTTTTTTAATAAATTATTTAGTAAAAATCTATGTGTTTTACATTGATTAAAAAAATCTTTTTGAACCTTTAAACTATTAAATCCATTGGTTTTTTCTCTTAAAAGTAACCAATTTATCAAAACTCTATTTTCTCGATATTTTGATTTCTTCTTAGCCACATCCAGTGAAATACTTCCTCCATTTGTTTGATTAAATGAAATATTTACAATTTTTAAATTTGCCAAATCCATCAAATATTTTAAAGATCTTACTGAATAATACTCTAAGTGTTCGTGACAAATAGTATCATAAGAATTATTACTTATCATTGAGGGCATATAACTCATCTCAATATGCCATATGCCGTTATCTGATAAAACTCTTTTAACATCATTAGCAAACTTTAATGGATCAGGAAGATCGTAAAACATTGCAATTGAAGTAATCAATTCAAACTTTTGATTTTTAAATTTTTCAGATGAAAAAAAATTAGATATTAAATTTATATCTTTTCTATAATATTTTTTAAATTTCTTAATAGTTGGATCGCAACCAAATAATTTAAAATTTTTTTTAAAAAAACCTAAAAAGGTTCCATCATTACTTCCTATATCTAAAACTGAATTTCCTTTTTTTAATTTATAAGTATCTAACAAATATTTAGATTTTAATTTTAAATGAAATTCCATTGCTTTATTTAATGAAGACATATATCCATAATTTTCTCCGTACATTAAATTTGAGTCAAAATTGTCCTCTAGTTGTAAGAGAGTGCATTTCTTACATCTAACTAGTTTTAATTGACCTCTTGGAACTTTACTTTTAATTGAATCAGGAAAAATACCAGTAAAGGACATAGTGCCTAAGTCATATACGTTCTCTAACTTTTTTGATTTACAGATTCTGCAAAATTTGATTTTCAATTTAATGTCTTTATAAAACTTAGATATACTAAATTAAATTAAATAACAATTGAATAAAAATATTCTTATAACCGGAGCTAATGGTCAAGATGGTAAGATAATTTTACAAAAACTAGCTAATAGAAAAGTAAATTTTATATTACTTGATAAAAATTTTGAAAAAAAAATAAGAAAAAAAAATGTTAAATATTTTGAATTTAATTTAAAAAATAAAAAAAAATTAGAAAAATTATTTAAATCATACAAAATAGATATAATACTAAATCTTGCGTCAAATAATCCAAATTATGGTCAAAATAATTATCTTAAACATTATTTAGAAAACATAAAAAATTTAAAAAGTCTGGTAGATAATTCAGTGAAATATAAAAATGACGTCAAATTTATTTCTTGTGGCTCTTCAAGAATTTTTAAAAAGAAAAATGGACTAGTAAATGAAAAATCAAAGATAACAGTTAATGATTTTTATAGTAAATTTAGAATCGAAACAAATAAATATTTAATTAATACTAAAAGGAATAATAAAAATTTCGATTTCACAAACGTCATTTTATTTAATCATGATTCATTATTTAGAAATGAAAGATTTCTTATACCTCGAATAATTTATGCACTAACTTCTAAAAATCGTGTATTTTTAAATAAAATTATTAAAGAAAATATAACAATGGATTTTAGTCATGCTGAAGATATTTGTAATGCTCTAATAAAAATTTTATTTTTAAAAAAAAGGATAAATAATATTATTCTAAGCTCTGGTAAAAAAACTTATATAAATGATATTATAAAATATTTAATTAAAAAAAATAATTTAGACTTAAATTTAAATTATGAAAAAATCAAAAAAAAACATTGTGTAATTGGAAATAATCATTTTGCAAAAAAAATTTTGAGATGGCGTATAAAGAAAAATATTTTTTTAGCAGCTCAAGAAATTTTTAAGGGACATAAAAAATTATAATCAATTAATCTAATTTATTTGTAATCAGTAAGTCCGCAGTTCGAATCCGCGTAGGCCCCACAACTACTTTAATGATTTTGATGTAATTTTTTTTTTGGGGTCAAAAAAAGGTTTCTCAATAACTTCGCATATACATTTCTTATCTTTGATTAAAACTTCAATTTCTTGACCAATTTTGGAATATTTAATGTCAACCATGGCTAATGCAATATTCTTCTTTAAACGTGGAGAGTAAACAGCTGAAGTTACTTTTCCAATGTTCTTTTTATTAGCTTTTAATGTCCAGAATGATGTATTTGGTCCACTTAATCTGTCACATTTAATTTCTAAACCGACCTGCAATCTTTTTACTCCATTGACTTTAATTTTCTTGAGTGCTTCTTTACCTATAAAATTAATATTACTATCTAAGTTAACCAAACGATCTAAACCTAATTCAAATGGATTTGTATTAATGTCTGCATCAGCATGATAAGAAAGCATTCCTCCCTCTATTCTTCTTATTGTGGATGTATGGCCTGGTTTGATACCAAAATCTTTTCCAGCTTCCATTGTTTTTTCATATAGTTCATTTCCTTTTGAACCATCTCTTAAAAATAATTCGTAGCCAAATTCACTAGACCAACCTGTTCGGGAAACTACTAATGGAATTCCGTCTAGATCTAATTCTTTAAACCAATAATATTTTATATCTTTAATAATTTCGCCAAATAATTTGATCATAATTTCAGCAGACTTTGGTCCTTGTAATTGTAATGGAGAAACATCTGGCTCTGTTATTTTTACATCTAATCCCGAGTTGACAGCCACACCTTGAGCCCATAATAAAATATCACTATCTCCTAAAGATAACCAAAAGTGATTTTCTCCCAATCTTAAAAGAACAGGATCATTTAATACGCCACCATCGGCATTTGTAATTAAAACATATTTACATTGACCAATAGATAGTTTTGATAAATCTCTTGGTGTTAATAATTGAATAAATTTATAGGCATCTGGTCCAGTTATTTCAACTTGTCTTTCGACTGCAACATCACAAAGTATAGCTGTTTGTATTAAGTTCCAAAAGTTCTGTTCTGGATCACCAAAATCACGAGGTATATACATATGATTATATACAGAAAAACCTTTTGCTCCCCATTTAACTGTAGAATCAAAATATGGAGATTTTCTAATTTGAGTTCCAAACCCAAAATTTTTTATGCTCATTAATTAGTTTCTTTTCTGATTTGTTCTATTTTAATTTTTTTTTGAAGACTTCTGTTTGAGTCATAAAGAAGATTAAACTTAATTTTTTTATTTATTTTAATTGAAATACTTTTAGCATTCCTTACTTCATAGTTATCAGCTACCGCACTAATTGGTCTTTTTTGAGTGTTAAGATTTCTGATAACAATTTTTGATTTATCACTTACCACTCTACCCTTCCATCTTCTAGGCCTAAAAGCACTAATCGGTCTAATGGATAATTTATTTGAGTCTAAATTTAATATAGGACCATAAACTGACATATTATATGCGGTACTTCCAGCTGGTGTAGATACTAATATTCCATCAGATACTAATTTTTTTATAATTTTCTGAGACCCACTCAAAATTTCTAATGAGGCAGTTTGCCTGCTTTGTCTTAATATGGATACTTCATTTATTGCAATAGACTTTTTGATTTTATTATATTTATTTTTAACAATCATTTCTAAAGGTGAAATTGTAACTGACTTTGCCTTAGATAGATTTTTTACAGTATTTTTTGAAGAAAATTTATTCATCAAAAAACCATAGTTGCCGGCATTGATTCCATAAAAAGGTTTTTTATACTTATTATATTTTTTAAGTGCTGAAAGCATAAAACCATCACCACCAACAACAATTATTAAATTACATTTTCCTAGAGATATATTTTTAATTTTATTATCTAGAAAATTTTTAATTTTTTTTGATGTTTTTGTATGATCAAATAGAATATGAGATTTTAACATTTAGTGGTGCCCTCGGCCAGACTCGAACTGGCACTCCATAAATGGCAAGGATTTTAAGTCCTTTGTGTCTACCAATTTCACCACGAGGGCATCTAGATTTAGCATTGTATATCTGTCTTTTGTTTTAACACAACTTCTTTTGCGTGTTCAAGAATTATCGGTGCATAACTGGTGACTAACTTTATTAAAAAATTATAGTAATTAAATCTAATATTTTACTACTTTGCCCCATAGGGATTGAGAGGGTCCATACCCTATTCGAGCATCTTCCATTTTAAGAACCCTACTATGATCAACCATCATATTTATACCTGGACCATAGATCTCTATGTATTTTGATAATACATCCTGATCATCGGCCTCAACCATAAACTGATTCAATTCTAGTGGACTAATGATTTTATCAATTACATTCCATCTATAATCTTTCTTATCAAGGTTTTCTGTCAAACCCTCTGATTCTAGCAATATTTTCCAAGAACCTGCCTCAATAAATCTTTTAGATTGCATTTTAATTCTTTCTACAAAAATTTCTTCCTCGATAACCTTGGAATGTGCAAACGCGACACCAACCTCATTAATAACTTTTATCCCTTTACCTGTTGCATTTTCGATCAGTCTACACATCTCATCATCATCTAAAGAACGAGCTATTCTTGAAATTTCAATTATATCAATACCCAAATTAACAACAGTATCTAGATAATCATCTACCACTTCTTTACCACCGGACATTGCAACGTCCATAATTGGATTTCCTAATGCAACTTGAACACTATGCTTTTTGCAAGTTTCGATAAATCTCAAAAGAGATTTTTTGCTCATCATTGCACCTTGTTTTCCTGAAATCTTAAATATATCAACAAGGTTTGCATATGCCTCTAGGTAATCATCTATACAATCTCCCACCATCACAGGTGCCCTAACATAATTTATGCCTGTCTCACGAGGTTTCTCCTTTCTTTTTATGAAAGGTAATTTTGGAAATGTTATTTCAGTCATTATAAATTATATTTATTTAATTCAATTGCCCACCTAGCCACCAAGGTAAATCGATAAATAATCCTATCAACCCATTTGGAAACTGTAAAGTTAGCAGAGACGATAACGCCCAGAGTATTACCATCAATGCAGCAGAAATGCAAACTGATGATACATAAGCTTTCCTATTGTGAAATAATATAAACATATTAATAAAAAGTGCTGCTGCAATTGGAAAACCAAATATAAAATTCATTAATAAAAAACCAATAAAACTTAAATAATAAAAAAGTTGATTATTAAAGTTCCCACTAATTTCAAAAATATTTGACTTAGCAAACTTCATAAATGTATTATTTAAAAATGTTAAGTTTTTTAAGTCTGCAATTTTTACAATAAGTATAAAAACCAAGAGTGATAAAGCTATTACACTTAGGCTTATTGGAAACAAATTTGCTCGATAATCTAAACTACTTGTAAACCAAATCATTGATAATGGCAGACAAAGTAATGCGACTATATAATAAATTTGAGTTAGCTTACCTTTAATAAGATCAGACCTATAATTGTTGTCAAACTTTTGTTTTGTTAAAAGAACGATGGTAGCAAGACACAAAATTATAAGAATTATTGAAACTGGTCGAGATAAAAAACTTAAACCATATACTGCTTGAGTTTGATAGCTTAGAAGTTCAACTTTGCTTGATAAAAAGAAACCAATTAAAAGTGCCGGTCTAGACCAGCCAAAGTTTTTAAAGGTAATACCAATTATACCAAATGATAATAGTCCAATAAAATCATACCAGTCCCTATTAATGTTAAATGTTGCAAAAAATATTAAACAAACCATCACAGGTGCAAGTATGTAATATGGAACTAAAGTGAATTTTGAAATTTGAGATGAAAAGCCCATACAAATCCCAGCACCTAAAATATTTGCAATAGCTAATGACCAAATCATTAGATAGGTAAGATCTAGGTTTGTCGTTACCATATCTAAACCAGGTTCAATTCCAATTAGAACAAAACCTCCAAGTAATAAAACCTTATTACCAGAACCAGGTATGCCAAAAATTAATGTTGGAATTAATGCTCCACCCTCTTTAGCATTATTAGCAGATTCAGGAGCTATAACTCCTCGGATATCACCTTTACCAAATTGTGAAGTATCTTTTGTTGTTTGTTTTAAGTGACTATATGCAATCCAATCAACAACTGTTCCTCCCAAACCTGGTAAAGCTCCAACAAGACAACCAAGAGTAGAACACCGTAAAACTAAAAACCAATTTTTTACTACATCTTTTAAGCCTGTGAACCATCCTTTTTTGGTATTAAGTGATTTTGCGATTGAGCCTTTGGCATCGAGAAGTCCGACAATTTCTGGAATTGCGAATAATCCAAGTCCAACAACAACAAGGGGAACACCTTCTAAAAGATATAATGTGTCAAATGTGTATCTTGGATCTCCAGTAATTGGGGCTGTTCCAATTGATCCAATAATTAATCCTAAAAAACAAGAGGCAATACCTTTAAATAGATTGTCACCTGTAAGAGCACCAACCATTAATAAAGCAAGAACTACTAACAGAAACTGTTCTCCAAATCCAAAAGCCATTATTATTGGAATGGCGTAATAAATAGATATTGATAATATAAACGCCCCAAAGATACCTCCAAGCAATGAAGCACTAAAGGCAGCGCTCAAAGCTCTTGCTGCCATACCTTTTTTAGAAAGTGGAAAACCATCCATCACTGTTGCTTGAGATCCTGCAGTACCAGGTACTCCCATAAGCACAGCAGGAAAAGTATCAGAAGTTGTCGTAGGAGCTAAAACTCCAATCATCATTGCAAGAGCATGTGAAGGCTCCATTGTAAAAACGAAAGGTAAAACAAGGGCTAAACCTGATGTTCCACCCATACCTGGGAGGATACCAACAATTAAACCAAGTAATGTACCTGCAAATAGAAATGCTAAATGAGTAGGCTCAAAAAGTTGAAAAAGTGCAGCTAATAATTGTTCCATAAAAAAAGCTGCTAGCTAATAGCTAGCAGCAGTTTTTTTTTATTTGTTCTATTGAACTCTATATGTGAATTTATGTTTCTTTAGAGCTGCATTTAATTGCTTTTTAGTAGTATCAGAGAATACTGCAGCCTTTTTAATAATTTCACCAGCTTCTTCTCCTATGATTAATGGAAATGGTCCAAGAGCTTTTACAGCTTTAGCCTTAAACTCTGGGTCATTTGTCATTTTAATAGCTGCATCTCTGTATGCTTTTACTATTTCATCGGATGCATCTGCTGGAAGCATCATTGCTTTAGATGCTTGAGACCATGCAGCACCTATTGCATAGTATGCTTCTAAGTCATCACCTTCAAGTTTTTTACCATTTACCTTCTCATACATTTCAGGAAATGTAGGTGCATTAGGTGCCAAAGGATTTCTAGAAACTGAACCGTCAGCTCCAATAATTCCTAATGTCATTAAATCTACAACTTTTCCTTTTTCTATTTCAGGCTTAACTTTTTTTACATAATTCGCTGCACCATGTGAACTTAGATGAATTTCACCTCTTAGGAATGCTTGATAACCTCCTGAAGATGAAAGACCAGGTATAGGTTTAGCTCCTTTGATTCCAAGTTTCTCATAAATCCATATGTGAAATAAATCTGCAGATGCAGGAGTTTTCAATGCATAGAGAACCAATTTTCTTTCTTTAATTTTTGATAGATCGTGAGGCTCAGCTAAATCTGAACGTGTGAACCAATGAGTATTTTGCGGTAGCAGAACTACTGGTCGGTATTCACTAAGATTATATTTAACAAGTGGATTTCCAGTCGCAACATTAACTATAACTGAAGTTGAGCATCCAAAAATAAAAGTTCCATCTGCTTTTGCATTTTTTTCAAAATAATTTGAACCTTTAATGGCTCCACCTCCTGGTATGTGCATGATTTGGACATCAGGATTTCCAGGTAAATATTTTTTTAAGAAAGGTTGAATAAATCTTGCAAATCTACTCGTACCACCACCTTCTTTAAATGGCACAACCCATGTAACTGTTTTGCCTGCGAAATTCACATCTGCATTTCCAATAGATACAAACGAAAATAACGACATTAATATTAATATTAGAATTTTACGCATAATTTCCCCCCTTGAGAATATTGTTATAGATAGTATAACGTGTTCATTATGGGTCTTTCAACTAATTATATTTTTTTACATCCTCAAGAACTTTGAAAATGACGAATTTAGTTAGAAATTTATCTATTTGACTAATATAAAAGCAAAAAACATGTCTAAAACAAAAAATTCGATATCAAAAGTATTTGATTTAAATGCTATAGAACCTAAGCCCAGAACTAAATCACAACTATGGTTGAAAGATGTGGGTTTTGATGAAGGCCCTTGGTACCACGAAAGAATGGGACTTCGTGAATTAGAAGACTTTCTAGAGGTTGCTGGTAACAGGATTGACCATGTTAAAATTGCAACAATGCAAGTTCTGGGACATCCAAAGGAATGGTTGGAACGTAAAAATGATCTTTACAAAAAACACTCGATAGAGCCTTACTTGGATCATGGTTATTTTATAAAAGCTTTTAAAAAGGGAAAAGTAAATGAAGCAATTGATGTTGCGGCAGATTTAGGATTTTCTGCAATGGAATTCATGAATACATTTGGAGACATCCCTGAAAATCAAATTAAATCTTGGTGCAATCTTGCGATTAAAAATGGAATGAATATAATTTATGAACATCATCCAGAAAGTGGATGGGACAAAACAAAAAAAAATTCTCCTGCAACATTAAAACAAATTGTTGAAAGCGCTGAACCTTTTTTTGAATATGGAGCATTTTCAATGCTTATTGATCATGAAGAAATTGAACTTCATGATAGTAAGTCAGATGTACTAACTGGGGTGCTCGAACACTTTGGTAAAAATAAAGTTGCATTTGAAGTAACTTCACCAAAGGAAGCTGAAGTGAGATGGTATTCAGATATACTTAATTATTTTGAACTTTTTGGTACAGATTGCAATTTAACTAATATTATGCCTAGCCAAGTAATGCTGATTGATCCATTAAGGTCTGGAGAGAGACCTGCTGAAATTTTATTTGATAAGTATCCAGAATTAATTTCCGTGAAAGATAAATAAGTTAACTTTTTCTAAAAAAATATTTTAAGTCCTTCGTGTCTACCAATTTCACCACAAGGACATTAAAGATTAATTATTTTCTCTGTTATTAATTTCTTTATTAATTTTTGCTAATTTGTCTTTTCTAATTAAACATTCTAAGTAGAGAGTGTGTTTTGTTCCAATCTTTGCTATTTCTACAGTGCTAATAGGACTACTTTTTAAAGATGTTTTGTAATTAACATTATTTGCTTGAAGAAAGGATTTGACGACAGATGATTTAATGCCAAAATTCATATTTTCTGGCAATACACCATAAGATTTTAAAAAGTAAAATATACCTGCTTTTGCAACTGCAACACCAATAACATTTCCTGAAGAATCATATATTGGTCCTCCACTATTTCCCGGTTGTAAAGCAGCATCAATCTGAATTCTAGTAAATTCATCTCCTAATCCTGATAAAGAACTCACAACACCACTAGTTATTTTAATTTTAGAACTTATTGCTTTGCCGAATGGATAACCAAGAGTTGAAATTTTTTCACCTAATTGTGGTTCGTCAGACTTAAACTTTGCATAAGAATCTATTTTAAAGTTATCTTTTACTTTTAATAAAGCCAAATCATTTAATGGATCTTGAGATAAAATATCTGCTTCAAATTTTTTATTATCTAAATATGCGTTTACTACATCACATTTACCACTAACCTTTGTTACTGTTGTGTCATGGATCACATGATTATTTGTTACTATATGTCCATTTGGACTAACAAAAAAACCAGTTCCATTCCATGCGATCGTTGGTTTATAAAGCTCCTCTAATTCCTTTTGTTTTCTTTTTCTCTCTTTTTCTTCTTCTATCTTAGCTATTCTTTCTCTTTCTTTTCTCTCTTTTTCTAATTTTTTTTGTCTCTCTTTTCTTTTTCTCTCATCCTCTTCTTTTTGAAGCTTGGCTATTCTCTCTCGTTCTTTTCTCTCTTTTTCCTCTATTAATTCTCTTTTTTTTCTTTCTTCCTCTTTTTTGATTGCAGCCAATCTCTTAAGTTCAATTTCTTCAAGTGTTTCCACAACTATAAATTCAACTTCACTTTTTTGAAAAGATAAAATTTGATTATTATTATTTGTCATAACTTTCACAGTTATTGGATAATTCACTTTTTTACTTTGGTTAAGAGCAAGATATTCATTAATTAAGTTTTTTGATCTCAAATAATATGTTTTTCCACAATTAAACTCTTCAAACTTATTATTTATACATTTAGTATTATATTTATAATTAAGATCAAACACTTGACCTGGGAATTTTGGAAATTCATAAAATATTTTTTCTGAGGAATCTTGATATGCCTGTTTATAATTTCCTGTGAACTTTAAAATTTTTTTTACAATTTTGTCCTCAGTTGTTTTAGTTTTGGTGCCAATGTATCTTTCTTTACACTTGTCTAGATAAATATTCTTTTGTTTTCCAGGTAAAGCTTTTGCTGCCAACTCTGCTAAACACCATGCTTCAATCATGCCCATGGCAAATATTGAACCAGTAACTTCACCTAAAGGATTATGTATCATTGTGGCTTGTTTCTTTCTTGTGATATATTTTCTTGCTATATCCTCTCTCATAATTACTTCTGGGACTCTAAATTGCTCTCTGTGTTTAAATTCAAATGAAAAATAATTTCCCTCTGAATATTTATTAAAGATTAGTTTTTCACTAATTTTCTCAGCTTTTTCCTCTAAGAATACTTTTTTTTCATCTCCTTTTATTGTTTTGGTTTTGACTTTTGTTTTTGTTGGAACTTGAGTACCGCAACCAATAATAAGAATGAAAATTAATGGGAGAAGAAAAATTAAATATTTTTTGATCACTATTAAAAATATCAAAACTATTAATTTTAGTCTATATAAAGTTAAAAAATTCTAATTAATTTTTAGAATTATATTGATGATGTTTTGAAATAGGTCTGTTTTTATGTTTTACAACGATTGATCCATCCACAACTTTAATATCATAACCCCAATTATCCCATCCTTTTAAGGATAATGGCTCACCAAGCTGATCTTCTAGAATACGTGGATAAACATAACATCCCTCATTATCTCCATATTGAACTCTTGCCTGATCCATTTTCTTCTTAACTTCCATATGTAAATCTAATGGAACATTTAAATGCTGGCCAAGTAAATAACTTAGGTTCATATCTTTACATGCCAAATCCATTGTAAATCCAGTCTCATATTTTTGATTGAAAATATGAGGTACGACTGTTTCCCAGGCAAAAGAATTTCCAGCTGAAACTCTAATAGCATCAAAAAAACTCTCTAAATCTAATCCTGCTCTTTTAGCAATCATCATACATTCAGATGCTGCAACCATATTTGTAAATGCAAGCATATTTGAAACAACTTTTGCAATAGCTCCTGCCCCTACATCTCCACATAAAACAACAACTTCACCAATTGCATCTTGTAAAACTTTTTTCCATTTTTTAAAAATTTCGTTATCACCTCCAGCTAAACAAACCATATTATTGTTTTGTAAAGCATGCACACCTCCAGTAAGAGTAGCTTCTAACATTGAAACACCATAAGTTTTTGCTTTTTCAGCTAATTTTTGTGTTTGTTTGAAGTCAGTAGTGGATGTGTCTATCCAAACCATACTAGAAGACGCATTTCTCAATAAACCGTCTGCACCATCAACAGCCTTTAAAACATGCTCTGGTTTTGGCAAACAAGTTAAAACTACATTGCACTTTGTAGCAAGATCTCTAATAGAATTTGCCTTAGTAACTTCCTGTGGTGTATCATTGAGTTTATTTTTATCAATATCAAAAGCTAAGAGTTTATACTTTTTTGAATTATATAAATTATTTAAAATTGGAGCACCAGCATTTCCTAAGCCAATCACACCTATTGTAGTAACATACATGTACAGTTTCCTTTTTAGTTTATAAATGAAATCTGCCAATAATTAATTAAAATGTAAACAAAAAATCTAAATTATTTTATAAATATAATCCAGAACAATAAAGTCTTTTCAATGAATGTAAGCCGTTTTCCTGATAAATTATTTTAGCTTCATTAAAATATTTTTTAACATCACTTAAGCTATATTTTTGCTCAAAAACATCAAAAATGAATACTGTTTCAGTGCTACACGTTTTTTTAATAAGATCGATATAATTTTCTATAGGGTAATGATATCCCATTGATTTAAGTGATATAACTAAATTGATTTTATTATCTATCGTTATCTCTTGATCAACATTTTTCATATAAATCTGTTCTTTTGAAAATCCATTTTTTAATAAGATATTTCTTGTTTCATTTAAGTCATTATAGCTTTCATAATCTTTACTAAATCCATATTTAATTTTGGTATCTACTGTATTCTTATCTAATAAATAAAAATTAGGATTATTTTGATATTTTTGATTTAGAAAAATACCTACAACTCCCAATCCGCATCCAATATCCATAATATTTTCAACATTTGAAGGTAAATATTTTTCAAACGTTTTAAATTCTTGTTTAAATAACTCTTCTGTTAATATTTGTAAGTCATTTTTTTGAAAATAATGAATTAAAAAATTTGTAAAAATGTATCTTCCAAATCTTTTCCTCAGATATTTTTGTGTATTTGATAATAATTCATTTCTTTGCAGTAAAATAAGTTTACGAGATATTTTATTTAAATAAATCATTAATAATTCTTCCCAAATTTATTCTAAATAAATGTTGATTTGATATTACCAAAAGCAGATGACATAACCTCAATATATTTCTTTTCTTTTATTGGCACTGGGAAGCCATAAGCACCAGTTAAAATTAAATCATTTTTTTTTAAAATATTATTTGTTTTTGCTTTATCTTTTACTAGCCACTCTACATCTCCAAGCATATCAAAAGGCCATTTTTTATCTATCCATTTATCAACTACTTCATTGTTATAAACAAGTTTAAGATCTGTAATTTCATTGTTGTTTGGAACCATATTTTCTGGACCTAAAATAACTCCAGCATGAATTGCATTATTAGCTAAAAGCTCTGCACCATTTGGAGGATCTCCATTAAATACTAAATTATGTATTTCTATTAAGGCATAAATCGATTGAACAGACTCTAATATATAATCAAAAGATACTAAATCAGGATTAATATCTCTATTAAGTGTAATCCCAAATTCGGCTTCCATTGCAGGATTAGAATAATCTTTTTTATTAAGTTCCACATCAGTTTGATGAAGTTCACTTTTCCATAGATAACCACTTGCTGGATGAGTAAAACCCATATTTTTTTGAGTATCTTTTGAAATACAGCCTATTTTATAACCGATGATTTCCTCGCCTCTGGATACTCTTAATTCAGTTACTTTATTTTGTATAAGTAAAGCATCCTCGTTGCTTACCTTTACTTTATTTTTAAATATTTGGCTGGGTTTTTTTGCATCATAATCTTCAAGAATTTGATTAGAATATAAATCTAATTCTTTTGAAGATAATTTGTTCATTAAATTAACATAACTACTAAGAATAACATTTGAACAAAATTAATCGCAACAGATATAAAGTGTGAATATTTAAATTTTTTATCCTGCTTTTCATCTCTATATTTATTAATCAAAGGCATTAATAAGTAATTTGAGGTAGCAAATAAAAGTGTGATTGCCAGAATTAAGTAAAAATCAATTCCTAATTTACTTATGAATAAAAAAGTTAATAGAACAATTAAACTCAAGCCTAAATTTACATTATAGTAAAATGGGAATATTTTTCTTATGAACTTTCGAGCATTATCTTCATCTAATGTAGTAAACACTACTGGAGCAATAACAAATGAAAAAAATAACATTATTCCTAAAATCATTGATGTCAAATAAATACTAGTCTGCTCAATCATAATTTAGTTTTCTATTGAATTTTCTTCTTTCATTAATATTGGTCTTACATCATGTGCAGTATTAAGAGGTATAATTTTACCTTTATATTTTGCACATAAAGTTGGGGCACTTCTAACTTCTTCACCTAATCTTACTTCCAAATCAACAATTACTAATTTTGCATCTTCTAATTCTTTTAATATTCTCATTTTAGTCCTTTGGCTAATTAATTTAATGACAGGCTTGGTTATGTTTTTTAAGTCTCCAATAATTGTAAGGCCAAGGAGTAACAAATCCAACTGCTAACATTATTGGTACTACCCACCAAGTAAGCATTGCACCACCTGTTAATGCATAATCTGTAATATTCATTGCAACTTCCATACTAATCATAGAAATAAAGCTCATGCCTAATGCAGTCTTTAATGCTTTTTGAAAGGTAAAATTTTGTTTCATTAAAATAAATGTCTCTAAAATTACACTTGTAATCAAACCATTTATTATTGCTAAAATCATAATACTTAAAACTGGGAATGGAATTTTAGTTAATTGAAAAAATAATATCGTTCCAAAATCACCAATAGCACACCCTAACAAACACCAAGCTGTATTCTTGGCACTTCTTCTCCAGGTATGTTTACATTTCCAATTAAAACTTATTGCTTCAGCGCTCATAAATCATCCATATCAAAATTATTTAAAATTTTTGTGTATAAAATTGACGTATCCTTAAAGTATGTATTTATCACCCAAATACATTGCAAAAGCGATAACAGCACCTAATAAAATGTACTTCATGTTTCATCCTTTATTAATTTATCTTCTTTATAAGTCCAGATTTCCAGATCAATTTTTTCACTAGGTATTTCATTAGTACCTTCTTTGTATTTTTCTACTTTTTTAAAGTTTAAAAGAATTCCTTTTGTTACTTTTTTAATTATTTCATGATTATTATAAGGGGCTGATCTTAATTGAGATTTTAGCTGATGTCGGTTTGAGTCATCAATTTTAGAAGCTTGTTTCATCTCAATAATTAAGTATTCCTCCAAATCATCATGAGGTGAAACAATAAAGTCTAACTCTAAAAAACCTAAGGGATTCCCGTCATAATAAATTTGAATACTTGGCTCTCTTAAATGAGGTATTTTTAATTTATCAAACTCAATAGATAATGCAGCCTGTATATGTTTCTCTTCAGTACCACCTATTTGATCATATATTTTTTCAGAAACATTCTTAAGGTTTTTAATAAATTTATTCATAATTTCTTATCATATAGGAAAAATATTATTTTTTGTTCTTTATTTTAAAACCATTTTTTTCAAGAACTGCTATCAAATTTTTAAGTATTTCATCTCGTGAAGTATTTCTATCACCTATTTTTTCAAAGAATATAAGCTGTCTACCTTTTCTTTTTTTTCTTAATAAAAAGTCTCTTATTTTTTGAATTATTAATTTCATTATTTCTCCTTTTGTTTTTAAATTTAGAGAAAGTCATGAAGCTTTTAGTAAAAATTGGATCATTTTTACTTAATGGTTTAATTGTTATTTTTGCCATGTCTTCTCCTTTAGCGTTGTGTTTAAAGTCCCAGCAAGTAGAGTTAAGTTCTAAATCAGGACTAGTAATTTTATATCATAGTTTAGTCATATTTTTTAGTTATTTTATTAATTGTTAGAGTTATTTTTCTAACTTTACAAACCTCAATATATGCAGCAATTAGATCTATTTGATTATAGAAAAGATTATATTTTTGATAGGGAAAATCAGATTGCACATTATTATGATATTTTAAGCGAAACAAGAGACACAATTAGTTATTCAGAGCATATAGATCCAAAAAAAGGTTTTTCTGTATGTGGTATGGATTATGAGGAATATGTTGATGTTAAGAAAATACATTTAGGAAATCTCACATATGATCAAATATTATTATATTTAAAACAATCTGAGAAAGATCAAAGAATTCAAAAATACAAAGAACTTCTAAAGTTCAGAAATATTCCATATGAACACGACACATTCACATGGAGTAATGATAATTAATGAGTATTTTCAGACATACCTTCTTCTATTTGAACAAAAATTTCTGCAACAATTTTAAAAGCATCATCTATTTTAATCAGAGACAAGTTTTTATGAACATTTTCCCAATCTCCATGAGCGAAATTATTTCTCAACACTCTAATTTCTTCAAATAAAGAAAGTGTTTCTTGATTAAGATCAAAATTAAATTTCCTTGTTTCTTTCAAATATCGGATTGACGCTTCTACAATGCTTTCATTTTTTTTTTGAGAAACTTTAAATCTTTCTCCCATAGGTACCTGCCAATGTTTTGTACCCTCAGTAAATGAATAACAGAGATTTTTTAAGCTTTTTTCCGTGAAAAAATAAAGTGATAACAAAAATATACTTGGTCCTATGAAGTTTGTACTCTCTGTCCATTTTAATATTTCATCAGTATCTATGTCTTGTTCTTCTGCATAATCGTAGTTTTTTTTACTATATTTTAAATTTAAAAACTTTAGTCTCTGTTTTGAAAAGTTAAGCAGTTGAGTTGAATAATCTTCAAGTTGATCTAATTCTTCCTCAATGGCTACAAAGTCTATTAAACCAGTCTTGCTTTGAAAATACTTGCTCATATGTCCTAATTTTATCCCTAATCAAAAATAAAGTACACAGACTTTAGTAACAATAAATTTAACAAATTTGATTTTTAAAATAATTTTATCTTAAAATAGGATAATATAATCATATTTGATTCTTTATGAAAAATAACAAAATTCAAGCAATAAGTCTTTTTTCTGGTGCTGGTGGTTTAGATTTGGGATGCAAACTTAACAACGTTGATATTAAAGTATCAATTGATAATGATGAGGACTCAATCAAAACCTTAAAACTGAATTCAGAATTTGAGAATACTGAGGTAATTCATGAAGATGTAAAAAAAATAAAAATAAAAAATGTTGAAAAACATTTGGGAACAGGAAAGACAATAATTATAGGGGGGCCTCCATGCCAACCTTTTTCTAAAAATGGCTATTGGATTACAAACGAAAATAGAAAAATAACTAAAGATCCAAGAAATTGTATTGACGATTTTTTTAATTTTATAAATGAAATTAACCCTGATGGTTTTTTAATTGAGAATGTTGAAAGTATTCTTCATCCGACAAATAAGAAAGCAGTTGATACCATAGTTCGAAAAACAAAAAAATTTAATTACAATTTTAAAATGATAAGAACCAATGCTCTTGACTACGGAGTGCCTCAAAAAAGAAAAAGGGTTTTTTTTATGGGATCTAAAAATAAATTTGACGATCAAGAGCCTGAAAAAACACATTATGATCCAAATAAACCTGATTTACTTAATCTAAATCTTAAACCATATGAAACAGTTGGTGAACACATTAAAGAATTTAATACGGATATTTATGAAGAGGAGCATGAGAAAACAAATAAAGGTACGTATTATAAAGAATTAAAAAAAGTGAAACCTGGAGAGAATTATTTAGCATTATGTGATGGGAAGAAATCAAGTTTTATAAAAAATACGAGATTTTGGAATTTTTTATTAAAACTAAAAGAGGATTTACCTTCATGGACAATTGCTGCGCAGCCTGGTCCCTGGGTTGGCCCTTTTCATTGGAACAATAGAAGGCTCAGGGTTCCTGAAATAGCTGCTATTCAAACATTTCCAAAAAACTATAAATTTCATGGAAATAGAAGATCCATCCAAAAACAAATCGGAAATGCGGTGCCCCCTTTACTTGGCAAAGCAATGGTTAAATACTTGATTCGTAATTTATAATAGCCAATTAATTTTTGATTGATTATCTTTGAATGTTTGAATTTTATTATTTTTAAACCAACATATATTGATATTTTGATCCTTTAAAAATTCAATTTCTTCTATTTTAATAAATTCTTGAGGGCTATCGTTTAACAAAATGAATAAATCAGTATCCTTGAGTATTTGTTTATTAAATTTAGCATATTTAAAATAATATTCTTTTAATTGAATAATTGCATATCTAATTTGTTTTTTTAAATTAGTTTTATTAAAGGTTTTTATTTCAAATAACTTACCTCTATTTTTATATTCTGTATAGAAATCGATATGAACAGAATCTAAAACTTTAAGACCTTTCTCAATACAAATTTCTGCTAAACTTTTGACCACAAACTCATGAAGTTTAGTAGCTCTATCTCTTGCATTAAATGCATCAATTGGATCAGAATAATTTTTTTCATCAAAATTTGGATCTTTATATGAACGGTTTATATCAAAATTTAAAAGTACATTAGGATGTTCTTCATTAAATATATTTTGTACATTATTTTCAAATTGCTCGATTGGTGTTGCTCCAATTAAAACATCAATTTTATCTGAAATAATTCTATTTTTTATTTGTTTAGCATTTTCATATAATTTTTTATGATCTATTACATTTGATTTTGTAATATATTCTTCTATCAAAATTTTCTTTGCATGTGGATCTGGAATTAAGCCTTTTCTTGATAATTTTTTTGTAGGATCGGCCGTAGCAATATTTTCAATTTTTTTACTTATTCCATTTATATTTCTAAAGTTTTTAGCAGATAATTCTTGGTAATAGAATTCTCGAGGTACAAATCCCATCAAATCAGATCTTTTTTTACAATAATTCGATATTTCCTCAACTTCTAATGCGTTCTTATTAATAGGATATTTTCTGTTATATAAATCCAAACATAGAACTAATTCATCTTTTCGAAATCTATTATTCCAACTCTGGATTTTTTTTCTAAATATTTCTGGGAAATCTTTATTAAAAATTAATTGATAGTTTTCCAAAATTAGGGGAAATAAGAAAGCATTAATTGCAAAAGAGTGTTCTGTGGTCGCTCGATCAGCTAAGTTTTTATTTTTGTAATAATGAAAATCAAAACCTACTGCTTTGGCTTTGTTAAGTGTTTGAATTCTTGTCGGTAATGATTGAGTAGATCTTATATTTATATCATATCCATAATTCCAAAATGAAAATGTATTAGTTGTTTTATCAAATCCTAATAGTATTATTCTATAATCCTCTCCCATATATGAATGGAGTGTTTCTTTAAGTTTTGGATTTAGTTGTATCCTTCTTTCTGCAGGAGGTCTTTTATTTACTGGTCCTTGTATATTCGAATGATATATAAGAAATTTATTATCATTAAAAATAATTTCTAAAAGATTCCCATCAATTTGCTTAAGTGTATAATTATATAATTTTTGTTCTAAAGAATAATTAATTAGATTATAAATCATACTACAGATAAATTAGCAAAATTAATTTAAAAAGTAATGAAAACTTTAAGTTTATACTCAGGTGCTGGTGGTATTGATTTAGGTTTTAAAAAAAACAAATTTCAAACAACTTTAGCCATAGAAAATTGGGATAAAGCTTGTGAAACGCTAAAAAATAACAAAATTTGCTCTAAAATTATTTGTGATGATATAAGAAATATTAATTTCGGAAATTTAAAGAAAGAATATAAATTTGATATTGTAGTTGGTGGACCTCCTTGTCCACCATTTTCTAAATCTAGATTTTATTTAAAAAATAAAAAAAGAGCCATGGATGATGAAGATACACACACTTTAATAAATTATTTTTTAGCCATAAAAACATTTAAACCTAAAGCTTTTTTTTTTGAAAATGTTCATGGTTTTGTTTACAAGCCTCATCGAGCAGCTTTAGAATACATTGAAAAAGAGTCGGAAAAACTAGGATATAATATTTCTTATCAAATTATTAATTGTGCTGATTATGGTGTTCCTCAAATTCGACAAAGGTTTATATGTGTAGGATTTAGAAAAGACTTAGGCAAATTTGTCTTTCCCATCCCAACACATTTCAATCAAATTCAAGACGACAATCTCTTATACAAACCATGGGTAACTTGTAAGGATGCGATTGGTGATTTAGATTACCCGCTTAAAGAAGATAAAGAAAAAATACCAGGTTCTAAGGATAAGGATCTATTAAAATTAATTCCTCCAGGTGAAAATTATTTATTTTTTACAAAGGAAAGAAATCACCCTAAGCCAAAATTTAAATGGAGATCCAGATATTGGTCCTTTTTATTGAAACTTTCACCTAATAAACCATCTTGGACAATTCAAGCAAGTTTTTCAAATAATATGGGACCATTTCATTGGAAAAACCGTTTTTTAAGAATTTCAGAAATAAAACGATTACAAACCTTTCCTGATCAATATAAACTTTGTGGTAATTTTAATGATCAATGGAGACAGATTGGTAATGCTGTACCTCCATTGCTTTCTGAAAAGATTTCTTACGAAATTAAGAAGCAATTAAAATTAAAATAATTAAAATTTAACTGCTGTGAAACCTGTGCCTAAAATTTTTGGGATATATAATCTAAAATATGGAATATTTATCATTTCAAAATCTCCAACTTTTAATATCTGATCAGTTTCTTTTGATAAAATGTTGAATTTATAAACTTGCAATGTTGCTATCTTATTCGCTGTCTTAAGTGTTTTTCCTTGGATAGGTGTTCCATATGGAGAATTTTTTTTTGGTGTCGGTTGCCATTTAGGTTCATCGTTTCTAAGAAATTCACAATGGAGATATGCATGACCTGGTCTATTCATATTAGCTCCCTGTTCTACTGGTATTCTGCTTGATAAATCATTGAAATCTCTTTCTGGAACTCTTCTGTTAAAGTTTTCATCGTCATTCATAAACATTATTGCAAGTTCTAAATTTTTATATTTAGATGGATCTTCTTTATTTTTAATAGCCTCTTCTTTTTTCATTTTTCTCCAGGCTACGAGTTCTGATAAAATATCATACTGGTCTGCCGTATCCTCATAACTATTTATTTTACTTATATATTTTTCAGTAAAATCTGTCAGATCTAAATTATCTTTAATTTCAATACCTTTAATATTTTTTACATAAGCATGATTTGATATTTCTGAAATATCCTTTTTTCCATTAATATTATTAAGTTCATTATAGATTTTTTTATTTTCCTCTATGTTATTGATTTCTAGATGATGTGCCCTGTTATCCATTATAATTCCATGATTAGGGAATTTTTTTAAATTATGTCCTAGTATATTTTTTCTAACAGGTCCATATTTGCTAGATATAAAAGGAAAGCTTCTTTTTAATTCTTTTCTTAGGTCACCACCTCTGTTTATTACTTCTTGCATTTTTTCTCTAACAACTATTTCTTGTCCATATTGATCCTCAAAATTTGAAATTAAATAATCAGGTAAGTACATCCTAACAAAACCTATATATGATTTGTGATAACCAAAAAATCTAGCTCTTTGATAAACAGTATCATCACTTCCACTTTCTCTAACTACATATGATATTGTTAGGCCTTGTATTGTATAACCTCTTTCAAGACCTATGCCACCAATCAGAATTTTTGAATAAAAATCACCACTCTCCCAATCTATAAATGGAATAGAGCCCTGCTCTGCATTAAATAATTCAATATTATTACTAATTTCTTTTAATGCTTTATGAATGTTAATTATAAATTTATCATCATATTTAGGAAGGTTCTTTTGAGTTTTTTTCAATTCCTCATAGGAATTTATAAAATCTTTTTCAATTTCAGTAAAAGAAAAATCAATTCTTTTTGAATTATCTCTAGTATTTCTAGCTTTACTTTCATAAGCTTTTGAATAATCTCTAATAATTCCCTCAATCCAATCTTTATATTCTTGATGAACAATTCTACTTGTAGATGGATGAATTAACATTGATCTTTTTTTTTGTTTTTTTTTATGGTCTCCATTCATCATCCCACATGCCACACCCAAGATAAATATTCTGACAGCTTCTAAAAGACTATTAGGTCTTACGCCCTTTTCGTATTTTTCACTTACTAATTTAACATGTTTTTTTTTATTTTCTTCGATTCCAAAAAAATACTTTGCACCTGTATACATGGAACCTGGAGCTAGCACAGTACCACTCTTTGGTGATAAATTATTAACTGTAGAGATAAGAAAATTTGCCATTGGTGTTGCTGTATATCCTAGGAAAGTATGTTTAGGTAGTAGTTGTCTTAATCTTTTTATTCTTCTATGTGTAGTACTTTCGTTTTTTTCTAGCAAAAGTTCTTTACCAGGAAGTAAAATAACTTCATCTTCCTCATTGTATCCATTTAAATTTCTTAACATTTCTTCTGGAATGAATTTTTTTTCTGAAATACTTTCAAGAGTATCGCCTTGTTCTATGATATAATATTCTGAAGCATTTCTATCTTTTGAATTTGATTTAGAGTTACTTTTTGTATCTAAAGAATAGTGATCTGCCTCATCATCTATAATCAAAGTTGGAACTTTAGATAAATCTATACCACTTTCATTAGCATGATTAAAAATTGAAATTATTTTATCAAGTCTTTGCCATTGTTTCATAACAACCATCAATAAACATGGTTTCTCATCTTCATCTAAAAATTCATCCTGAGTAGAAGATATAATGTTTTTTAATTGATTATCTGTATTTGTATAATCAATTTTGGTTCCCCTCAATATTTCGATCTTTTTCCAGCCATACATATTATCAAATGACTTATAAGTTCTGCCTTTTGTCTGATCTGCTAAGTTCGATACATGGCCTGAAAGAATAATAATTAATTTAAACCCATTGTCTCTTGCCATACATGAGACTGCTTCCATAGAAGTAGTTTTTCCACTTTGTATGTAGCCTAACACTATATTTTTTGAAGATAACCTTCCATGATTTTTTCTTGTGTTTGGGTTAATTGTTTTTGACAAGACATCTTTTGAATTTTCGAATATTTTTTTTACATCTGCATCTATAAAATTTTTTTCAGATAATTTTTCCTTATAGAGATTTGCAAAATGACCATTCTCTTTTGGGCTCCATTCAATCATGTTCTAGGAGGGATGTTTTGACAAATTTGATTTAATCTATTTCTAATCATAGAAACATCCCTGACTCCTTCTTTGCTAACTAAATGAACCTCACATACAGCAAGGTATGCAATAAAAATAGTGAAACCATTTCTTTCATTTTGAGTGGTAAAAAATCTACTTGCAAATGTATGTTTTAAATTTAGAAAAATATCTATTTTTTTTTTATCACTTGAGACTTGAATGTCATAAAGCTCAGTTGCATTTGGATCATACTCATAAGTAAACTGTACTTGATATTCCTTTCCTAAGTAATTTACCGAAAAAGGACGGCCTTTTTGTTTTTCTTTAGCCACTTCATGTATTTTTGTTAGAGACGAAACTTTGTTATTTTCATTTTTGGCTTCTTCAAGTCCTCTTGCAGTAAATTTTTCTACTTGCTCTAACCCTTTTTTTGACTCTTCTCTTATATCATCTCTTTCAAGATCTTCTGACCAATGTTTTGATTGTTTAATTAAATCTATCGATTTCTTTTTATCTATAAATTGTATAGCTTCATGTAATTTTGTAATAAATTTATTTTTTTTAACTTCATCCCACACAAAATCATTTTTTGAAAAAGCTACAGGCATATCATCCATATTAATCTCGCCGAATATAACTTGCTGTCGTCTATCATTACTTTGACCAAAAATTTTTTCAGGCTTGAAGGGGTTTTCTTCTGTGCCAGTGATTAATCTTCCTCTTCTAAACAATGAAAAACCTGGTTGTTTGACTCTACCCTTTTCTCTAATACCAACAAATCCATTGATTGGTATATTATCAAAATCAAAATCAAATTCTTTGTACCATTTAA
Source organism: uncultured Pelagibacteraceae bacterium (assembly GCA_902576395.1). Taxonomy (GTDB): domain Bacteria; phylum Pseudomonadota; class Alphaproteobacteria; order Pelagibacterales; family Pelagibacteraceae; genus Pelagibacter. The sequence goes on along the minus strand of CACGVB010000002.1, from coordinate 38,478 downwards.
TAGGTTTAGGTTTTTTAATTATTCCATCCTCCCACTCTTTATAATAACCTGATGTACGAATTTTAGGTTTTTCGTAACGAAGACTTTTATTATCTACAATAATATCAATTTCTGCTTTATTAATAAGATGCCTGTACATTGAAGCCAAATGTTCTTTTATTTTTGTTACAGTGGTAGTTTTAGGTCTATGGTTTAATTTACTTAATGTAACAATCGTATAATGCGCATTTTGTTTAGCTGGAGATCTAATTACGTCAAGAGTAGTAGTATTTTTTTCTCTTATTTTATTTATATCAAATTCTACTAATCTATAAACGGTTTCTCCAATTGCCTTAGTATGTACTCTCCATCTATCTGCAAACCAACAAGCTGCAATCTTCATACCTACACCAAACTCTGAAAGCCCTGAACTATCAGGCGGTGGTTTTCCAGTTTCAAAAGCTGCAGCATATCTCTCATGTCCAATACCAGCTGCATTATCTCTTATTGTGATTTCATTACTAAAAATATCTATCTTAATTTTAAGTTTAAAACGAGGATCTAGTTTTTTTAAAACTTTTTTATTTAACCGATAACTTTGTATTGAATTATCTACAAATTCACCAAGAGCGTACCACTCTGTATAACGCATATTTTTTAACAGAGCTAAGAGCCCAACTGTTGGTGTTATGTCTAGTTTTTCATTTTCCATAATTGTATTTAAAGAATTATAATTTTATCTCAAAAATAATCTTATTTATAATTAATTCTTCTAACCTTTCTATTTTGTTGTAAGCCCCTCATTATTGAGGGGCTTATTTGTTGATTAATTTAGGTAGTAGTTATAACCGCCGAAAACATTGCTTGTGCTATAACCAGAAACATCGCCATAGTAGTTATAACCACCAAACACATTTGGTGTGCTGTAACTAAATGCATGAGCTGAACTTGCAATCATAGATAGTAATCCAACTATTAATGCTAATTTTTTCATAGTACCTCCTTTCTGTATGGTTTAATTAAATCGAATTCAAAATTGATTTCGATTATTCGTAAATACTTAAATATATTTTTCATTTTTTTCCTTTCGTTATAAAAATTAAATAGTCACTTTTAATTTTTTTTTTATGTGAAAAGAGATAGGTATTATTGGACAAATCCTGATTTTATTTATTTTTATTTGTCCAATATTTGTATTAGAATTTCATAAATAAATTTATGGCTAAGATAAGAGAAATTTCATCAATAGAACACGGACTGACAGAGGCAATAAAAGAACTGAAATCAGAAATTATTCAGGAAGCAACAGGAAAAAGTGAATCTTTTCTTAGAAAATGTAGTGATCCAGATTTAGATCAGCAGTTAGATCACAGAGATGCCGTGAAAATTGATAGAGCTTGCGTTGAGCATGGACTTACTCCTTATCTTTTGAGAGCACATGAATATATAATTTTAAAAGAGTTAAAAAAAATAAAGACTAATAGTGAAAATTTAAGCGAACTTTTAATTAAATTTACTATCTTACATGGACAATTAATGGATGTAATTAATTCATCTAAAACTAATTCAAGTCATAAAGGCAAAGAAATTTCATCGATAGAGAAAAAAGAAATTTTTCAAGCTTTTGAGGCATTAGAAAATAAAATTCTCAAGATTAAAACCACTATAGAAAATAGTTGATGCAATTGTTACTCGCAACAATCCTGCCATCTATACTAATAATATTAATATTTGTTTTTTCCGATAAATTTAGAGAACCAAAGTTTGAAATTATCAAAGTATTTTTTTATGGCATTTTAATTACAATACCTGCATATTTTCTAAATACATATTTTGGTGAAGCATTAGAAAAAACAGAACTAAGCGATGCTTTAATTAATTCATTCTTAACTGCAGCCCCTGTTGAGGAAGGTTTAAAATTATCAGTACTATACTTCTTAGTTTATAAGATGAAGGATTTTAATGAGCCAATGGATGGTATTGTTTATGGTGTTTGTGCTTCACTTGGTTTTGCAACATTAGAAAATTTTTACTACGTCTACTTATTGGCAGATTATTTTAATACTTCATCAATTTCACTTGCAATTGTTAGAGCATTTTCAGCAGTGCCAGCACATGCCGTGTTTGGCTTATTCATGGGGTATTTTTTCATGAAATATTCATTCATAAAAAAAGGTGATAACTTATTACTTGCTTTTATAGTACCTTTTGTTCTTCACGGGTCATATAACTTTTTCATATACAATACTCCAGTAATAGGATTTGCTGTAATAATAATTGCTTGGATCATTGGTTTAAGAATGTTTTCAAGGCTTAAAAAATCTCAGAAGAAAAAAAAGAGAGAATATGAAAAAAAATTATAAAAATATTTTCCTAATCATAATTTTTTTTTTATTTAATAGTGTTTCTTTTAGTGATGAGGATAAAAAAATAAGAGAAAATATTAGTATTGATTTATGTAACAAGATTTATGCTAAGCTTAATTTTGGAAATGAGAATTATAATGAAAAGATTAATGTATATCACAAATTAAAAATTGACAGTATTTTTATAGATGAGATAAATGATACATTTAATATTTTGGCTGATAGGCATTTCACTTACAAAGATTATTCAGTTTTAAATTTATTTGAAGAATTTACAGAATATAAAATAATTGAGCAAAATCTTGGTAAAGAAGAAGATATATACTGTAAATATGATCTAGATAAAGCGCTAACTGATAGAAAAATAAAAGATTTTCAATTCTTTTTTGATAATTTAAATGAAACTGAGTCTTATGCTTCTAATTGGATTAAAATTTATACAAGTGGTTGGGTTTATTATTCGTATTACGACGAACTTTACAAATTTTCTAATAATGAACTTAATTTTAAAAAATTTCCATTTGATCAACATGAACTTAAAATAGTCCAATACTCAGATGTACCAAATTATATAGAATTTAAAATTTCCAACTCAGCTAAAGAGAGATTAATACTTAATAATAAAAATAAAGACTTTGGAATAAGCTCACCTGGATGGAAAATTAATTTTTTAAATTATGATACTGAGTATAAAAGAACTTTTTGGAAAGAAGATGGAAAAGACTTAAATTCAAGGATTACAACTACAATAAATATTGAGAGAAACTCTTTCTCTTATTTAATCAAATTTGGTTTGCCAATAGTGTTTATAGTTTTTATTGCTCTAAGTGTATTTTGGATAGATATTAAAAATATACGTACACGCGTTGAACTATCGATAATTTCGTTGTTGTCTTTAATTGCATTTAATTTTGTTATGTCGGACAAACTCCCTGATTACAATTATCTTACAGTTTATGATAGTCTAACTTTAATTTCTTATTTATTTGTAGGTTTGTCTGGGCTTTTAACTATTTATGTAAATTATTCCTACGTTGAGAAGAAGGATAGAAAAACCTCTTTTATAGTGGATCAAAGATGTAGAAAATTTTCATTTCCAGTGTATCTTTTAATTAATTTAATTTTGATATTAATTTTTTTTACTGATTAATTTTATGATACAAAAACCTAAAAATAGAAGAAGCTTTATAAAGACATCACTTTTAGGTTTGGGTTTATTATCATTTCCAAATATTATTTTAGCAAACTCAAAAGAAAATTATGATGTTGTGGTAATTGGTGCTGGTGCAGCAGGTCTTGCAGCAACTGATGAACTTATAAAATCTGGTAAAAAAGTTATCTGTTTAGAAGCTTCAAATATGATTGGTGGTAGAGCAATAACAGATAATCAGATATTTGGGGAGCCATATGATCTTGGAGCTTTGTGGATTGAAAATGGAAATACAAATAATTTTAAAATTTATGGAGAAAATAATAGCAATTTTAATGTTTACAAAGAGCGATACGAAGAAATGTATTCTGTTTATAGTGGAAACAAAAGAATATCAAATGAGGATGCATTATGGAAAGTTTACGATAATGCAACTGCAGCAATCGCAAAAACTAGAAAAGATGTGGCTCCTATCGATGTAGTTCCATATCAAGATGATAGATGGTTTAATACGGTTCATACAATAATTGGTCCATGGGAAATGGGAAAAGATTTTTCAAACTATTCATGTAAAGATTTTAATTTTGATTATGAAATACCTGAAAGTGGAGTATGGCATTGTAAAGAGGGTTATGGTTCACTGGTAGCTGACATGTATAAAAAAATACCAGTGCAACTAAATACTAAAGTAACTGCAATTGATTGGAGTGGATCAGGTGTTAAATTATCAACAGACAAAGGAATAATTTCAGCAAAAAAATGTATTGTTACTGTTTCAAACGGAGTTTTAAGTTCTGGTCAAATTAAATTCACACCTAATTTAAGTGCTGAAAAAGAAGAGTCTTTTTTCAAAATCTCTATGGGTCATTACAACAGAGTGACTTTTAAATTTAAAAAACTTTTTAAAAAAAAAGCTAAAGACAATTATTTGTATTACAGAATTGACAAACAAAATACATCATCCCCAGAGGGTTTTTGTGTAACAATTAATCCCTCAGATACTAAATTATGTATGTGTGATCCAGGTGGTGAATTTGGAAAGAACCTAGCAAAAGCAGGTGTAGATGCTTCATTAGATTTTGCTCTAAGTGAATTAAAAAAGATTTTTGGAAATAAAATTAATAAAGACTTAAAACAATCTCACGTGGCCAACTGGTCAACTAATCCTTTATTTTTAGGAGCATGGGCATCTGCAGAACCTGGAGCATTTAAATATAGGGAGATTTTAAGACAATCTGTAGGTGATAGAATTTATTTTGCTGGCGAGGCAACTGCAAAAGATTGGGGTACTGTTAATGGAGCTCAAGTATCTGGAATAAATCAAGCTAAAAAAATAGTGAGTTCAATTTAAATGAATAGAGTTGAGCATAAAATTTTAGTTTTTTTTATTTTTTTATTTTCTTTTTTTAGCTTTTATAATTATGCGTTTTCACAAAATGTATATAAATATCCAGACTACACAGTAAGTCGTGAGGATTGTGACAAGATATTATCTGCGATGAACTATCCAAATCCTAACTATAAATCTGATGAACCAGTAAAAGTATATGTCGATTTACTAATAGAAAAAATTTTTGAGATTAATGGAAAAGAAATGGAATTTGAGGCTTTTTATTCAATGTGGTATGATTGGAATGAGAGTAGATTGGGAGATACTCTCAAAAATTTAGGTTTGTATAATGACAAAGGTAAAAGAACATATCTATGTTCATACAATCCATTGGAACTTTGGAATCAAGCAAACAGACTTTTTTATCCAACGATCGAATTCTATAATAAAAAAAGTAAGACAAATGTTAATCTTGGTGGTGATGCAGATTGGGTAGATATTTATAGTGATGGTAATGTTGGAACTCGTTTAAGAGACAGTGCAAGATTCTCAGCCAATTTTGATTTCAGGAGATTTCCATTTGATAACCAAATTCTTTCTTTTGAACTGTGGTCAGAATTTCCATCCACTTTAGTTGAAATTTTGCCAGAACCAATATCAATGCCTATCTACAAAGAAACAAAATATTTTTTTTTAGATCAAACAATTCAAATTCCAGGTTGGAATATAAGTGAAGTTGATTATTATCAATATCCGTATGTTGATAACGATGGTTTACCTTATCAAGGTTTATATGTAGATATAATGATAGAAAGGCAGTCTGCCTACTATTTGTTCAAAATAATTTTACCAATTATTTTTATACTCGCAATTTCATGGTCTGTATTTTGGGTTAGAGGTTCTCAATTAGAAGCTAAAGTCAATGTAACCATTGTATGTTTGCTGTCTTTAATTGCCTATAATTTTATTATTGATGAAGATTTGCCAAAACTTTCGTATTTAACTTTTCTTGATTGTTTTATTTTAGTTTCATACTTTTACACAGGTATAGCTACTATGTTATGCGTCTATTCATTTGTTAGAAAACTAAAATCTGGAAAAGACCTAAGTATTGTTGATAAATATGCGCAAACAGTCGGTCCAGGAAGTTATTTTGCTATCCTTTTTTTTCTTTATGTATATTTCTACAATCTAGAAGGAGTAATGGCATTTATAAAAGGTCCTACATTTCAGTAAAATTGTCCAATAGTTTCAAATTGATTTCACAGGAAATTTAAATTCTCAATAATTATATTAATTCTGTAAGACAAATAATCTTACAGAAAGGAAACAAAATGACTATGAAACAATACTTAATAGCTGGTGCAATAGAGCAAGCTATAGTTCTAGGAGTTATTTTACCAGCTACTGGATGGTGGTTTAGCTTTTTTGCATTAACCGCTGTTTTTAATTTAGTTTTAGGTGGTATGCGTAAGTAACCATGAGTAAGAATAAAAACTAGATCTGCGAGTTACTTCACAGATCTAGTTTTATAAATCATAATTTGAACTGAATCAGGGCCAATTTTTAACAAATCAATTTATTAGAAATAGAATCGTGAGATTATCATTATTCTTTTTTCTTCATTTAGTAGCGTTTGTTATCCTTTTGATAGTCCACCCTCATGCTAGAGCTCAGGATGATGGGTGGGCTATAATTGAGAAAGATAAAAACTTTATTTACATGTCTAAAAACGGTGAATTTATACATGGTGATAGAATTGTTTTATCTTTAAATTACAAGGATTGTGACACCGTTTATCATTTATTTACTTTTTTAACGACAAAAGGTGATGCCAATATTTACCAATTTGAAAATCAAAATATTCCAATAAAAATAAATAATTTTGATTTTTTTGCTGAAGTTACTCATATAGAAAAAATATTAGATCATAGAGCTCATTGGGTAGTATTTAAGTTAGGTTCCTACGATTCAAAAGAATATGCCCAAAAATTATCAGGGTTCATTGAGGAAAACGAGAGATATGAAATTTCATTAAATGATGGCTTAAATTTTGAGGTTAAAAATTATTTCGATATTAGAAGAAATAATTGGAAACTAGATTATTTCTCTGAAAATTTTAAGGAATTCTATAGGCGTTGTAACGAAAAAAATAAAATTAAGGAAAGTTAATGTTTGTAGGTATGGAAGCTTTAATAATAGTTAAAATAGCAGGATTGTTTTTAGGTGTTTTTTAAAATTTTAAGAAATTTTTTATTGGTTTCAGTTATTTTTACAACGTTTTCTTATGCTAATGATGATGAATGGAATATACATGATTTTGGAAGTTATGTTGTAGCTAGTGTCCCTGGCGAAGTAGTTCATGGAGATAAAATGAGATTTGTTCTTGAAAAAAGAAACTGCAATAAAATTGGAATAATGTTTTCCTTTTTAACTTATAAAAGTTCAGAGACACCCGAATTACAAGGAAAAAAGGTTCCTATAAGAATAAATGGGTCTGATACTTTGAATGTTGCGGATGTTGTGCTTGTTAGGCCAGCTTTTAGCAATATGGCTTTTTTTGTAATGTTTACGGCTCCTGAGTATTATCCTTTAGATGATTTTACTGATGGAATTATGAAAGATTATCGAAAAGATAATGAATTTAGTATAACGCTTGCAAAGTCTGATGATTTTGACCCAGAAAAATATTTTGATATTTTGGACAACAATTGGAAATTAGACAAGTTTCCTGAAAAAATTACTGAGGCTCATCTGATGTGTACGGGCAAACCTGACAAAATTTTTAAAGGCTGATTATTATCTACTTTTTTGAAGCTGATAAATTGAGACGTAATGTTTCTTTTTGGGTAATGGAATAATTATAGGCACATCAGTACATCTCGGAGCTATTGATTTTTTTCCATAAATAATATTTGCATCATAATTTTCAAAATTTGTCTCTGGATGTGGATTACCATCATTAATGATAGGCCATGCATCAGTTGCTCTATAACCAAATAGTATTAAAGGTCTTGATCCATTAGTATGATTTAAGCCTGAGCCATGAATTGTTCGACAATGAAAGAAAGCAACTGATCCTGCTTTTCCAGTTAAAGAAACAGATTTTTTTAAATTAATTTTATTTTTTTTAGTATTAATTTTACCTACAAAATAATTGTCATTACTATGATGGCTAAATAGTTCTTTTTTATGAGAACCTTTTATAACCTTTAATGGACCATTTTTTTCATCGCAATCCTCAAGATAAATACCTACTGTAATTAAATCATCATTTGTATGGGGATAAAAAGCAAAGTCCTGATGCCATTCAACTAAACTTCCTTTTTTCTTATTGGGTAACTTGAAATTTAATTTTCCAAGATGAAATCTTACTGTTCCTCCAATTAGCTTTTTAACTATATCAATAATCTTTTTATTTCTTGATAAGTCATAAAATAATTTGTTGTTATTTTGGGGGTTATTTAATCTGAGTATTTCTTTATTTTTTGAAGAGTTGCTATTGAATACAAAGTGATAATTATTGTAACTTTGAGTACCACCTTGATTTTTAACTTTTTTTTTACTTTTCTTTTCTTTTGTTACAATTTGATTAATTAAATCATTTAACTTATTGATATCTTTCTTTGAAACAAGCTCATCTTTTAATAAGTAGCCATTCTTTTTGTAAAAGTTACTCTCAGATCTAGTGATACTCATTAGTTAATTTTATAATAAAAATATAATAATCCAATATGAAAATAGTCCAGATATAATCGTTGCTATTACATTTTTTGAAAAATAACCAACTAGTATAGCAATTATTGCTCCAAAGATTTTAGGATCATTCATTTCTATAAAAGTTCCATAATCATTTATAAATATTCCTGGAAATATTATTGCTGGAAATACTGCTGATGGAACATATGCTAATACAGCTTTAACTTTCTCACCTAATAGATCCCTATCTACTAAAGCAACCATAGTCATTCTCATAAAATAAGTAATTATTCCTGCAATTATAATTGTTAACCAAGTCATTTTTTTAACCTCAGAACTAACGCAGCAACAAACAATGCAATTATAGGTGAAATGATTATGTAAGATTTAAAAGGTGCATCAAAAAATAATAATGAACTCAACCCACACGTAATCATAACTATTACATGATCTAATTTTTTAATATCTTGAACAACAATTGCGATAAAAGTTAAAGGAACAGCAAATTTCAATCCTAATTCTTCAGGTACAAACGAGCCAAGAATTATTCCAGCAAGTGTAGATATCTGCCAACAAACCCATAGAGTTCCACCACTACCTAATAAATGATAATGCAGATGCGTTTCATTTCTATTTTTTTGAAAAAACTTGTTAGACTCAGCAAAACCTTGATCTACAACTAAATAAGATATCAAAAGCTTTTTAATAAATGATAATTTTTCCAAGTATTCTGATAAAACAGCCCCATATAATAAGTGTCTAGAATTAATTACTCCAACAGATGTTACTGCAATTAATGCAGATGCTCCTCCTGATAGAAGCTGCAAAAAAACAATTTGAGAGGCTCCACCAAATATAATGATGGACATTGCATAAACTAAAATAGGGCTAAAACCAAGTTCAATACCAATTGCTCCACATACAATTCCAAAAGGAATTACTGAGAACATATGCGGTGCTACAGCCAATATTCCTTTGGAAAATATTTGTTTTTTAGAGAGCATTTACTTAACTGATTGTAGAGCTATTTTTAGATATTTGACATCCAACTTACAATCTTTGTATCCTCGTTTAACAACATTTAAATACCTTTCAGTTGGATATCTAAATTCTGTTTTATTAACCATGATATAAGTCATCACTGTTTTATTGTAATAAGTAAAATAAAGTTTTTTATAAAGAGTTGGATAATCTTCATAGACATCAAGTTTTTTTTCATCACTTTTTGATATTTCAAATAAAGCACCAGGAACTAAAGAATTTTTGCTTTTTTCAATGTCAGCGGCTCTATATTTGCTTCTAAAGTTTAATCTGTAGCCTTTAAGTTCGTATTTTTTTAAGAAAACAGAGTCTTTACATCTCCGCTTCATTTGAAAAAGGTTAAGATTACTTCCGTAAGCAAAATATAACATTACTCTAGTTCAACTACTTTAATATTTTTTGCTTTTACAAATTCGAGGATTAGTGAGTTACATAAGTTTATTTTATCTTGATCTTTTGATCTTAATACAATTGATACACCTAATTTACCTTGTCTAAAAAAAGGATAACTACCAATTTCTACATCTTTGTTATTATCTTGAACATCAGTTAATGAACTTGCTATTTCACTTTCATAAGTCATCAAATTTATTGTTTTGCTAAGAATGGGGTCTCCACCTACCAATACATTACCAAGTCCACCAATCATAGCTTTTAATATTGATGGAACGCCTGGAAGAGAAAATACATTGTCTACATAGAAGCCTGGGGCACCACTAGTTGGATTTAAAATTAGATTAGCTGTAACTGGCATCTTTGCCATTTTTTGTCTACCATCATTAAAATTACCTGGTTCGTAATATTTTTCTAGAATTGCAAATGCCTCTTTATGAAATCCATATTCAATTTTAAATGCCTTTGATATTGACTCTGCAGTTATGTCATCGTGAGTAGGACCAATACCACCTGTAGTAAAGACATAGTTGTATTTAACTCTTAATTCATGAACAGTATCTATAATGGTTTTTTCCACATCAGGAATTACTCTTACTTCTCCAACAGAAATTCCTAGAGAATTAAGCCAAGTAGCTAATGTACTTGTATTCAAATCTTTTGTTCTGCCTGATAATACTTCGTTACCGATAATTATAATTGCTGCAGATATTTCTTTTTTATTAGTCATTTCCAAATATAAATAAAATTCTATGAAATTTACCAACACTTTATTAAAAGGCAAATTACAACGGAGATATAAGAGATTTTTCGCAGATATAGAAGTAAATAATAAAACTGTTGTAGCACATTGTCCAAATACGGGCTCTATGATGGGTTTATTAGATCAAGAAAATGAAGCTTGGATAAGCGAACACAATGATCCAAAGCGTAAATTAAAATTTACCTTAGAAATGATTAAAGTAAAAAATAGAATAATTGGAGTAAATACTCATAGAGCAAATAGAATTGTCGAACATGGATTAAAAAATAAATTAATTAAAGAATTTAGTACAATTAAAAATATACGAGCTGAATTTAAGTATTCTGATGATACTAGATTTGACTTTTTGTGTGATAAGAAAATATTAGAAGTAAAAAATACTACGTTAATGAGAGAAGATGATATTGCAGAATTTCCAGATGCTGTTACATCAAGAGGCACAAAACACCTCCAAAAGTTAAAGGAATCAATTAAAAAAGGATATAAACCTTATGTCTTATTTTTAACTCAAATTCAGGGTATAAATAATTTTAGAATAGCTAAAGATATAGACTCTACTTATTATAAAGAATATTTAGATGCTAAAAAATCTGGTGTAAGCTTTCTTGCTTACAGATGTAGTTTAAATTCTAAAGAAATTAAAATTGAAAAGAAAATAAAAATTTTAGATGAGTAATTATTCAGAAAAATTTGAAAAAATGAGAATTGCTGGGAAGCTTGCATCTAGAACTTTAGATATGCTCACAGATGAAGTTAAGGAAGGTGTTACAACAGATAAAATTGATCAATTGGGTTATGAATTTATTAGAGACAATGGTGGACATTCTGCTCCACTATACTACAGGGGTTTTAAAAAATCTTTATGCACATCTTTAAACCATGTTGTTTGTCATGGTATTCCTTCTGACAGAGTTTTAAATGATGGAGATGCAGTTAATATTGATGTTACGGCAATAGTTAATGAATACTACGGTGACACCAGCAGAATGTTTACCATTGGAGATATTCCAGTAAAAGCTAAAAACTTAATAGAAACAACTTACGAGTCTATGATGAAAGGAATTAAAATTTTAAAACCAGGAGTAAAATTAGGAGACATAGGCTATGAAATTCAATCCTTTGTAGAAGAAAGAGGTTTTTCAGTTGTTAGAGATTTTTGTGGTCATGGCATTAGTAATACTTTTCATGAGCAACCTAATATTCTTCATTATGGAAAGAAAAATACAGGTCATGAACTAAAACCTGGCATGACATTTACAATAGAACCTATGATAAATGTTGGTAAATTAGATGTAAAAGTCCTTAATGATGGATGGACAGCAGTGACAAAGGATAAGTCTTTATCAGCACAATTTGAGCATACAATAGGAATAACAGAAGACTCTTATGAAATTTTTACAGAATCTGTTAAAGGTTATAAGAGGCCTCCATATAATTAATGATAACAAGATACTCTAGAAAAGAACTTACGGATATCTGGTCCGAATATAACAAATATCAAATCTGGTTAGATGTAGAGATTGCTGCAGCTGAAGGAATGGAAAAATTAGGTACAATTCCAAAAGGTGTTGCAAGTGCTGTTAGAAAAAAAGCTAAAATTAACGTTAAAAGAATCCATAATATCGAAGCTAAAGTAAAACATGATGTTATAGCATTTCTTACATCAGTTACTGAAAAAGTAGGCATTAAAGCAAGATACTTACACCAAGGAATGACCTCATCAGATGTAGTAGATACAAGTTTTAATATTCAGTTAGCTCAATCTGGAAAGATTTTAATAAAGGATATTGATCAAATATTAAAAGTTTTAAAATCAAAAGCTAAAAAATATAAATTCACACCATGTATGGGTAGAAGCCACGGTATTCACGCAGAACCTATAACATTTGGGCTTAAATTAGCTTCATATTATGAGGAATTTAAAAGAAATAGAAAAAGATTAATTAGTGCAATTGATGAAATATCAACTTGCGCAATATCTGGTGCTGTTGGAACATTTGCCAATATTAATCCTAATGTAGAAAAACATGTTGCTAAAAAACTAGGATTAAAAGTTGAACCAATATCTACACAAGTTATTCCAAGAGATAGACATGCATATTATTTTTCAGTTTTAGGAATTATAGCAGGATCAATTGAGAGAGTTTCAACTGAAATTAGACATTTACAAAGAACTGAAGTTTATGAATTGCAGGAATTTTTTTCAAAAAAACAAAAAGGCTCAAGTGCAATGCCTCATAAAAAAAATCCAATTTTAAGTGAAAACTTAACTGGACTAGCTAGAATGGTTAGAAGTCATACTATACCAGCACTAGAGAATATTGCTCTTTGGCATGAAAGGGATATTTCACATTCAAGCGTTGAGAGAAATATTGGTCCAGATGCTAATATAACTTTAGATTTTGCATTAATAAGGTTAGCAAACTTATTAGACAAGATGATCGTCTATCCAAAAAAAATGCTTAATAACCTTAATATTACAAAAGGTACCATTTTCTCCCAAGAGTTGATGTTAGAACTCACAAAATCAGGTTTGACTAGAGAAAACTCTTATAGATTAGTTCAAGCACATGCCAAAAAATGCATAGCAGATAATCTTAATCTTTTTGATGTTGTGATGAGTGACAAAAACATTACATCTAGAATATCAAGCAAGAAAATGAAAAAAATATTTGATTATTCATCACACTTTAAGAATGTTAATTTAATTTTTAATAGGGTCTTTAAATAATGAAAAAAGGTAAAAAGTTATACGAAGGTAAAGCTAAAATAATCTATGCTAGCAATGATAAAAATTTAGTAATTCAACATTTCAAAGATGATGCAACCGCTTTTAATAATCAAAAAAAAGATGTCATTGAAGGTAAAGGAATCTTAAATAATAGAATTTCAGAACATATTCTTACACAATTGAGCAATGTTGGAATAAAAAATCATTTGGTAAAAAGACTTAATATGAGGGAACAACTTGTTAAGTTAGTAGAGATTATTCCAATAGAATTTGTTGTTAGAAATATTGCAACAGGTTCATTGACAAAAAGATTGGGTATAGAGGATGGAACAGTGCTTGATTATCCTCTAGTTGAATATTGCCTAAAAAATGATGATCTAGGAGATCCTCTTGTAAGCAGAGAACATATTTTAGCATTTAAATGGATGGATGTTTTCGAATTAGATTTTATTTCTGAAGAAGTAAGAAGAATAAATGACTTTCTGCAAGGCATGTTTAGAGGTGTTGGAATTAAATTAGTAGATTTTAAAGTTGAATTTGGAAGATTTGAAGCTGAAGGCAAAAGAGAAGTTATGTTAGCTGATGAAATTAGTCCTGATACGTGCAGACTTTGGGACATGAGAACAGATAAAAAACTAGATAAAGACAGATTTAGAAATAACCTTGGAAACTTAGTTGAAGCATACCAAGAAGTAGCGATTAGACTTAATATATTACATGAACAATCAAATATAAGACCATTAAATTATCCTAAACCTAAAGCAGTAAAAATTAAGAAAAAATGAAAGTAAAAGTAATAGTCACTTTAAAAAATGGAGTGCTAGATCCACAAGGTAAAGCAATTCAGCAAACTCTAAATGGAATGACTTTTGATAATGTTTCAGAGGTTAGACAAGGTAAATATTTTGATATTGAGGTAAATGAGAGTGATGAAAATAAAGCTAAATCACAAGTAGAGGAAATGTGTAAAAAGCTTTTAGCAAACCTAGTTATTGAGGATTATAAAATCTTGTAACTACTGAATGAAATCATCTGTAATTATATTCCCTGGTTCAAATTGTGATAGAGACATGGATGTGGCTTTAAAGAAATTTGGTTTTGAAAATCAAATGGTTTGGCATAATGATGCGGAAATACCTAAAAGTGACTTAATAGTACTACCTGGAGGATTTTCTTACGGAGATTACCTTCGATGTGGAAGTATTGCTGGAAAATCAAGAATAATAAAATCTGTAATTGATTTTGCTAACTCAGGAGGATTAGTTCTTGGAATTTGTAATGGTTTTCAAATACTCACTGAGACAGGTTTGTTACCAGGAATACTTCAACAAAATAAATACTTAAACTTTATTTGCAAAAATGTTTTCGTAAAAATTAAAAATAAAGAAAACAAATATTTTAAAAAAATTAAAAAAGAAGTTTTAGAACTCCATATTGCTCACAACGAAGGAAATTATTTTTGCTCAAAAAATGAGTTAAAATCAATTGAAGATAATGGTCAAATTGCTGTTACTTATTGTGACCATAAAGGAAATGATGATGATAAAAATAATCCAAACGGCGCCTTAAAAAATATAGCTGGAATATTTAATAAAGATAAAAATATTTTAGGTATGATGCCTCATCCAGAGAGAATGATTGATCCATTTCTTTCAGGTGAAGATGGATCATTATTTTTTGAGAATTTAATTGAAAGCTTATAATGGTTGATGTTAACGAAAAAATAGCAATTGAGCATGGATTAAAAAGTGACGAATATAAGAAAATCTGTGATCTTTTAAAAAGAACACCAAATATTACTGAATTAGGTATTTTTTCAGCAATGTGGAATGAGCACTGCTCTTACAAATCATCCAGAAGACATTTAAAAAAATTACACACCAAAGGTGAACAGGTAATTCAGGGTCCAGGAGAAAATGCTGGAATTGTTGATATTGAAGACGATGATGCAATTGTATTTAAAATAGAAAGTCATAACCATCCTTCATTTATTGAGCCCTATCAAGGGGCAGCTACAGGTGTTGGTGGGATTATGAGAGATGTATTTACAATGGGCGCCAGACCTATTGCAAACTTAAACTCTATTCATTTTGGCTCACCAGACCATGAAAAAACAAGAAATCTATTAAGAGGAGTTGTTAAAGGGATTGGTGGATATGGTAACTGCATTGGTGTTCCAACAATAGCTGGTCAAACTTGCTTTGATGAGTCTTATAATGGAAATATTTTAGTAAACGCAATGACATTGGGTTTAGTTAATAAAAATAAAATATTTTATTCAAAAGCTGCTGGGATTAACAAACCAGTAATCTATGTTGGCTCAAAAACAGGAAGAGATGGGATACATGGAGCAAGTATGGCATCTGCTATTTTTGATGACAAAATAGAAGAAAAAAAACCCACTGTTCAAGTTGGTGATCCATTCACAGAAAAACTTCTTCTTGAGGCTTGTCTTGAACTAATGGCTGGTAAATCAATAATATCAATTCAAGATATGGGTGCTGCAGGTTTGACATCATCTAGTATTGAAATGGCATCTAAAGGTGATTTAGGTATTGAAATAGATTTAACAAAAGTTCCTTGTAGAGAGGAAAATATGACACCTTATGAGATAATGCTATCAGAAAGCCAAGAGAGGATGCTTATAGTCTTAGAGGAAGGAAAAGAAAATGAGGCGAAAAAAATATTTGATAAGTGGAACTTAGACTTTGCAGTAATTGGAAAAACAACAAATAGTAAAAATATTGAATTGTTTTTCAAGAATAAAAAAGTTGCTGAAATACCAATTGATTTTTTAGCGGAGAATGCACCTATGTACGATCGAAAATGGATAAAAGCAAAACTTCCAAAAGAAAATAAATTTTCAAAAGATCGATTTAAATCTTTAAAACTTAGTGATTGTTTAATGAAAGTTTTAATTGATCCGAATATTGCAGATAAAGAATGGATCTGGGACCAGTATGATCATACAGTTATGGGCGACACTATACAAAAACCTGGAGGAAATGCTGGTGTTGTTAGAGTTCATGGCACAAATAAAGCTGTTGCTGCATCTGTAGACTCATCAGCAACTTATTGTTATGCACACCCATTAACGGGAGGCAAACAAGTAGTTTGTGAAAGCTGGAGAAATATGATTTCTGTAGGTGCAAAACCAATAGCAATTACAAATTGCCTTAATTTTGGTAATCCAGAAAAGGAGAAAAATATGGGTGAATTTGTTGAATGTGTTGAAGGTATTGCTGAGGCATCTAAATATTTAAATTATCCAGTAGTTTCAGGAAATGTCTCTTTTTATAATGAAACAAAAGATAAAGGAATTAAGCCCACACCCTCAATTGGAGGTATAGGACTATTATCTAACTACAACAAGATGATGACTATGGAATTTAAAGATGAAGGTAATTATCTTTTCGTAATTGGTAAAACTGAAGGACACTTAGATCAATCAATATTTGCAAGAAATATATTAACTGAATTTAATGGTCCTCCACCAGAAGTTAACTTATTCAACGAAAAACAAAATGGAAACAGTATTTTGAATTTGAAAAATAAAAATTTAATAGAAACCTGTCATGACGTGTCTTTAGGAGGAATTTTAACTGCTATATCTAAAATGGGTATAAAGAGTGGTAAAGGCATAAAATTATTTCCTTTGGAGGGCTTAGTAAATAAATTTGAGTATTTTTTTGGTGAGGATCAAGGAAGATATATAATTGAAATTAAACCTGAAAATTTAGAAAATGTTGAAAATATGCTTAAAAAAGAATCCATTCATTTTGATAAATTAGGTTTAGTGGAAGGTGATAAAATTACATATGAAAATGATCTAAAATTATCAATTGACGATATCAAAGAAGGCTATAAAAAATGGCTAAAGGAATATATGGTTAACTAATGGCAATGGATTTAAAAGAAATTGAAAACTTAATAAAAGAGGCATTACCAGATGCTAAGATAGAAATTCAGGATCTTGCAGGAGATGGTAATCATTACTCAGCTACAGTAATTTCGTCGCAATTTGCAGGAAAGAGTAAAATTCAACAACACAAAATGGTATATAATTCACTTAAAGGAAAAATGGGCAACGAATTACATGCACTAGCAGTTAAAACAAAGGAGAAATAAATGGATAATCAAACAAATGAATTAATTAACAATGAAATTAAAAGTAATGAAGTTTGCTTGTTCATGAAAGGAACACCAGACGCCCCTCAGTGTGGATTTTCTATGGCTGTTACAAATATATTAAAAATGCTTGAAGTGAATTTTAAAGGTGTAAATGTTTTAGCTGATCAAAATCTTAGAGAAGGAATTAAAGTTTATAGTGATTGGCCTACAATCCCGCAGCTATATGTAAAAAATGAATTCATCGGCGGGTGTGATATTGTTAAAGAAATGTACGAAAGTGGTGAATTAGCAAAACTTCTTGAAGACAATGGAATAGAATTTAAAAAGAAAAGCTAAGGTTACTTTAAGTCTTAAAGATTAATTATCTAGAATAATACTCAATTACAAGGTTTGGTTCCATCACAACAGGGTAAGGAACTTCCTCAAATTTTGGAATTCTTACAAATTTAACTTTTTTATTTTTTTCATCTAGTTGTAAATACTCAGGAACTTCTCTTTCTTTATTTGCTAGAGCTATATCTATCAAAGCTAATTGTTTAGATTTGTCTCTTATTTCAATACTATCTTCTTCTTTTACTTGGTAACTTGATATATTAACTTTTTTACCATTAACTCTAACGTGCCCATGGTTTATTAATTGTCTAGACGAAAAAATAGTATTTGATAATTTTGATCTATAAATTACTGCATCTAACCTTCTCTCAAGTAATCCAATTAAATTTTCTGCAGTATCACCTTTTTTCATAATAGCTCTCTTATACATATTACGAAATTGTCTTTCGTTCATGTTACCATAGTAACATTTAAGTTTTTGTTTAGCTTGAAGTTGAATTCCGTAATCTGATGGTTTAGATGATTTTGTCTGTCCGTGCTGACCTGGAGGATAAGCTCTAGTATTAAAAGGACTTTTAGGTCTACCCCATAAATTAACTTTAAGTCTTCTATCTACTTTATGTTTTGAATTTAATCGTTTTGTCATATTGTGGTAATGGGGTTTATAGACATCAAAATATTTTTGTCAATCAAGGTTTTTTAGCTAGACCGGCAAATACACTTGATAAAATGCGTATTTCTTTTTTTGAGAGTTCCATTTTATAAAAAATACTCCTTAAATTTTCTATCATTATTGATTTTTTAGCTTTTTGTTTAAAAAAATTCTGATTTTCTAAAGTGGACAGACAGAAATTAAGCATACTAGATATTTCTTTCTTAGTAGCTGTTTGTATTTTTTTTGACTTTTGAAAATCAACTTTACTTATTGATATTAAATTTGAAACTGCTTGAGCTACAATTACTAAGCTATGTGATAAATTTAGCGATCTAAATTTATTATTACTTGGAATTTGTAGTGTATAATCAGCATAACTTACTTCATTATTTGTTAATCCAGAAGCTTCTGAACCAAACAAAAAACTAACTCTCTTTGTAAGGTTTATTTTTTTTAAGTCATCTAATGAAATATGTTTAATATTTTTATTTCTAAACCTTGCTGAAGTTGCAATTAAAATATCAGTTTTAAATAATGATTTTTCTAAATTTAAATAAACTTTAGTTTTTTTTATTATATCTTTTGCTCCAACAGAAGTTGCTATAATTTTGTCATTTGGGAATATTGGTTTTGGGTCTATTACTGATAAATTCTTGAAACCAAAATTTTTTATGGCCCTTGCACATAACCCTATGTTTTCAGATAGCTGAGGCTTGTGAAGAATAAATGAAATATTATTGAAATTCATTAAGCACTTGCTGGTGCATTATCTTTAAATAACTTATAATCAAGACTATCTATTAATGCTTTAAATGAAGCATCAATAATATTTGGTGATACACCTATTGTAAACCAATTCTTACCTTGAGAGTCTGTGCTTTCAATTGAAACTCTAGTTACGGCTTCTGTTCCTGTATTTAATATTCTTACTTTATAATCAACTAATCTTAAATCTTTAAGATAATCAGAATATTTAGAAATCTTTTTTATGTTGTTTCTAATTGCATTATCAAGAGCATTTACTGGGCCATTACCCTCACCTTCACAAACAATTGTTTCCCCATCGACTTCTAATTCAGCTTTAGCTGATGAAACAATTTCTCCAGATGAATTTTTCTTAACAGACACATCGTAAGCTTTAATGATTAGATACCTTGGAATTTCTCCTACTATTCTTCTAGCTAATAATTCAAACGAAGCATCTGCGCCATCATAACTATAACCAATAAATTCTCTTCCTTTAACCTCTTCTAAGAGTTGTTTTATTTTTGGATCATTTTTTTCTATACCAATTCCTATAGTTTCTAATCTAGACAAAATATTTGATTGTCCAGCTTGATCTGAAACAACAATATTTCTTGTATTTCCAACTTCTTTGGGATCAATGTGTTCATAAGTTTTTGGATCCTTTTGTACAGCCGAAACATGCATTCCACCTTTATGCGAAAATGCTGCAGCGCCAACATAAGGTAAATGTTTATTTGGTTTTCTATTTAAAATTTCATCTAAAAGTCTGGAGCATTGTGTAAGATGTTTAATATTCTCATCATTTATATTTATTTCATAATTATTAGAAAATTCGTGTTTTAAATATAAAGATGGAATTAGTGACATTAAATTAGCATTGCCACATCTTTCTCCTAAACCATTAATAGTTCCCTGCACTTGTCTAACACCAGCTTGAATTGCAACTAATGAATTAGCAACGGCATTTTCTGTATCATTATGTGCATGAATACCTAAATTTTTACCTGGAATGTGTTTTGACACATCTGCAACTATTTTAGATATTTCATGAGGCAATGTTCCACCATTAGTATCGCAAAGAACAATCCACCTCGCTCCTTGGTCAAATGCAGATTTAATACAACTTAAAGCATATTCTTTATTAGATTTATAACCATCAAAAAAATGTTCAGCATCAAACATAAATTCTTTTCCAGAATTAATAATGTGTTTTGCACTTTCACTAATATTTTTTAGATTTTGTTCTTTTGATATACCTAAAGCAACATCAACATGAAAATCCCAAGATTTTCCAAACAAACAAATTGAATTTGCTTTAGAATTTATTAATGATGAAATCATTGGATCATTTTCAGCACTATGATCAGACTTCTTAGTCATCCCAAAAGCAGTTAATATTGAATTTTTAAAAGAATGTTTTTTATTAAAAAATTCTGTATCTGTTGGATTTGCTCCTGGCCAACCACCTTCTATATAGTCTACTCCTAGATTATCTAATGCTACTGAGATTTTTTCTTTATCATCTAAAGAGAAATCAACTCCTTGTGTCTGTGCACCGTCACGTAAAGTAGTATCAAAAATATAAATTTTATCTGTCATTATTTAAATTTCCACGAGGTTTTACCATCTTTATCTTCTATTTGAACTCCTTTTTCCAAAAGCTCATTACGGATTTTATCTGCTAATTCGTAATTTTTGTCACCTCTAGCCTTATTTCTTTCTTTAATTTTTGATTCAATTAATTCTTTGCTTAAAGTAGATTTATTTTTTTTAAAATTATTCCATTCTTCTTTAGTTTCAGTTAACAGTCCTGCAAAATTACATGCTGATACAAATACTTTTTTATCTTCTAAATTCCCTGATTGTGATTTTTCATATAGCTTATGAAGGTTAGCTATATACTTTGGTGTATTTAAATCATCGTATAAAGGATATAGATCATCATCAGAGATTAGTTTAGGTTTATCTAATTTAATATAGCCGTTGTACCATTTATCAATTGTTTTCTGACTTTCTTCTAAAAGTTTATCATTCCAATCTAATGGCTGTCTATAATGTGCACTCATAAGAGCTAATCTTAAAACCTGACCATTAACATTTTCTTTAAAATCTCTTATTTTTAAAATATTACCTTGTGACTTAGACATTTTTTCATTTGATTGCGTAATAAATCCATTATGAACCCAATAATTAGAGAAAGTTTCAGTTCCGTTGGCACAACATGATTGTGCGATCTCATTATCATGGTGTGGAAATAATAAATCTCTACCGCCTCCATGAATATCAAATTTATCACCAAGATATTTTTTTGACATTGCTGAACATTCTAAATGCCAGCCCGGTCTACCCTTTCCCCAAGGAGATGCCCAACATGGCTCATCTTCGTTTGAGGGTTTCCATAATACAAAATCTTCAGTATTTTTCTTGTTACTTGATACCTCTATTCTAGATCCAGATATTAAATCATCTATTTTTTTATTAGATAATTTTCCATAATCTTTGAATTTATTAACTTCAAAATAGACATGATTCTCACTTTCATATGCAAAACCTTTTTCAATTAAAATTCTGATCATCTCTATCATCTCTTTAATGTTTTCTGTTGCTTTGGGTTGAAAGCTAGGTTTTTCACAAATAAGATAATTACAATCTTCTTGAAAATTATTGTTAATTTTATTGGTTAGATCTTTGATTGAGATTTTTTTTTCTTTTGCGGATTGTATTATTTTATCATCAATATCTGTAATATTCCTTACATATATAACTTTGTCATTACCATATTTGCACTTTAGTACTTTAAAAAGTAAATCGAATACAACTAATGGTCTTGCATTACCTATATGTGGATCATCATAAACTGTTGGGCCACATACATACATTTTGATATTATTTACATCAATTGGTTGGAATTTTTCTTTTTTTCCACCATAGCTATTTGTTAAAAAAATATCTTTATTCATTTTTCTAGGAATATACTTAAATTATAGATTTGTGAATCTATTTGATTAGTTAGGAATCTTGCAAACTGGAATAGGATCCATTTTATGCAAGTTTGCGTTTCTTATTTGGATATATTTTTCTCTATTTTTTGAATTTTCATTTTCCATTGCTTCTTCAAGTTCTTTATAACTTAAACCCAATTGGCCTTCATCAGTTCTGCCGTCATCCCACAAACCATCAGTTGGGGGAGCATCTATAATCTCTTGTAAAATTTTTAACTCTTTACCTAATTGCCAAACTTCTGTTTTATTACAATCGGCTATTGGTGATATATCAACTCCACCATCACCATACTTTGTGTAAAAACCTACACCAAAGTCTTCAACTTTATTTCCAGTACCAACCACTATTCCATTGTTTGCTGCAGCAACCTGATAAAGAGTAGTCATCCTTAATCTCGCTCTAGAGTTTGCCATTCCATGCAAACTATTAAAATCTTTTAATGTATTTTCGAATGTAGAAAAAAGGCTATCAAGCTCTACTGTAATACCATCAACATTTTTAAAATTTTGTTTTAACCACTCTTGATGCTTTAAACTTAAATCATGTTGTGCACTTTTTTGTTTTATAGGCATAGATAAAACAATAGTTTTAAGTCCTGTCATCGCACTTAACGTGCTTGAAACAGACGAATCTATTCCACCTGATATTCCAATTACTAAAGACTCGGCTTTTTTTGGCATTGAATTAACGTAATTCAATATCCAATCTTTAATAAATGTAATTTTTTTTCTCGGTTCCATAATCAAAATATAATAATTAATTTAAAAAATTAAATGATTAAGATGCCGCTCTAATACCATTTTTAGCATACAAGGTATTCTTTTTAATCTCATCTGATATTAAAAAAGCTAACTCTAGAGCTTGATTAGCATTAAGTCTTGGGTCACATTGAGTATGATATCTACTTGATAAGTCAGTGTCTGATATTTTTTGTGCTCCACCAGTACATTCTGTCACATTTTGGCCAGTCATCTCAATATGAAGACCTCCAGCATAAGAACCTTCACTTTGATGTACACCAAATACATTTTTAACTTCATTTAAAACATTATTAAAAGGTCTTGTTTTAAATCCAGTTGTTGATTTAATTGTGTTTCCGTGCATTGGATCACATGACCAGATCACATTCAGCCCTTCTTTTTTAACTCCTCTAATTAGTTTTGGTAAATATTTTTCAACTTGATCATGGCCAAATCTAGAAATTAAAGTAATTTTACCTTTTTCATTTTTAGGATTAATTAATTCGCAAATTTTAGCAATTTCCTCAGGTTTGGAGGTTGGTCCACACTTAATTCCAATTGGGTTTTCAATTCCTTTACAAAACTCAACATGTCCTCCATCGATTTGTCTTGTTCTATCCCCTATCCAAACAAAATGTGCTGAAGTATCGTGATATTCACCCGTTGTAGAGTCTACTCTGGTCATAGCTTCTTCAAATGGTAAATGTAGTGCTTCATGAGAGGTCCAGAAATTAACAGTGTATAGCCTTCTATTAAAGTCAGATGTTATTCCACAAGCCTCCATGAACGCTAGAGCATCAGCTATTTTATCTTCTAATTCTTTAAATTTTTTAGCCTGAGTTGCAGATTTAATGTAACCTAAATTCCACATATGAACATTTTTTAAGTCGGCAAAACCACCATTAGAAAATGCTCTTAATAAATTTAAAGTTGAAGCAGATTGTGAATAAGCCCTAAATAATCTCTTTGGATCATAAGCTCTTCCTTTTTCAGTAAATTCTATAGAATTAATATTGTCTCCTAGATAACTGGGTAGTTCTACATCTCCAATTTTTTCGGTTGGCGCACTTCTTGGTTTAGAAAATTGCCCAGCAATTCTTCCAAGTTTAACAACAGGTAAAGATGCTGAATATGTAAGCACTAAAGACATCTGTAACATTAGTTTAAAATAGTCTCTAATATTATCTGGATGAAATTCTGCAAAACTCTCAGCACAGTCCCCACCTTGCAACAAAAATGCTTTTCCATCGACAACGTTTGCAAGCTGATCTTTAAGATGTCTAGTTTCACCAGCAAATACTAAAGGAGGAAAATTTTTTAACTTACCTAAAACAACATTTAACTCCTCCTGATCTTTATATTCAGGGATGTGTTTAACTGGACAGTTTCTCCAACTATTTACTTTCCATTTTTTCATATTCAACCTATGAGTGTTCTAACAGAGTTTAGATATTATTCAACAGTAACAGATTTTGCCAAATTTCTTGGTTTATCTATGTCATAACCTTTTTCTAATGCTGAATAAAATGCAAGTTTTTGTAAAGGTATTGTCATTAGAAAAGGAATTAATTCTTCATCTAATTGATCAACTTCTATCTTTTCCCAAATATTTTCTGAGATTACCTCATCCTTATTTTTGTTCGTTACAAGCAAAACTTTTGCACCTCTAGCAATTACTTCCTGCATATTTGAAATTGTTTTTTTGTAATACTCATCTCTAGGAGCCAAAACGACCACTGGCATACCTTGTTCGATTAATGCTAAAGGACCATGTTTCATTTCACCAGCTGGATACCCCTCAGCATGCACATAAGCCAGTTCTTTGAGTTTTAAAGCTCCCTCTAAAGCAATAGGAAAAGAATAGCCTCTTCCTAAAAACATCGAACCTTTTGCTTCGGCAAATGTTTTACCTATCTGAAGAATTTTTTGATCAAGTTTTAACGTTTTTTTTGTAGAATTAGATAATGTTAATAAATTTTTAATCTTATCTTGATACTTTTTTTTTGAAATACATTTTTGATCAAAAGAAATTTTAATTGATAGAATATATAAAACTAACATTTGACCAATAAATGCCTTGGTTGAGGCAACACCAACTTCTTGCCCACAATAGATTGGTAATACCAAGTCAGCATCTCTAGCTATTGAACTTTCTATAACATTCACAACTGCACAAGTTTTCATTTTATTTTTTTTACATAAAGCTAACGCTGCGTGAGTGTCAGCTGTTTCTCCAGATTGTGAAACAACAATATAAAGGCAGTTTTTCTTAAATCTAACTTTTCGATATCTAAATTCAGAAGCTATATCAACACTGACATCTAAATTGGTATTTTGTTCCATCCAATATTTTGCCATTAAACACGAGTGGAAAGCTGTACCGCAACCTATTAGCATTATTGACTCGATAGAGCTTATTTTCCATGGGAAATTGTAAATATTAATTTGTTTGTTATGTTTATCAACGTACTCATTTATACAAGCAATAATTGTTGATGGCTGTTCATCAATTTCTTTCTCCATAAAATATTTATAATCACCTTTATCGTAGTCTATTTCATCTTTAGATAAATTCATTACTTTTTTATTTACTTTAGTGCCTGCAGTATCAAAAAATTCAATTTGATCTTTTTTTACAATACAAAATTCTCCATCATCTAAATAAGAAATTTTATTTGTCATAGATTTTAATGCATACGAATCTGAACCAATATAATTTTCATTTGGACCATAACCTACAGCTAATGGAGACCCTCTTTTCGCTCCAATCATAAGATTACTTTGATCTTTAAATATTATTCCTAAGGCAAAACTTCCGTGAAGTTTTTTAAGAACTTTTATTATTGTATCCTTCAATGAATTCTTTTTTAAGTATTCAGTAACTAAGTGAGCTATTACTTCAGTGTCAGTTTGTGATTTAAATATGTAACCTTTTTTTTCTAAAAATTTTTTCAATATTGTTGAATTTTCAATAATTCCATTATGCACCACAGAGACCTGCTCAGATGAATGAGGATGAGCATTAATTTTACTTGGTTTACCGTGAGTTGCCCACCTAACATGTCCTATACCAATATCACCTTTCAGATTAAATTTAGATATATCTTTTTCTAACACTTCAACCCTACCCTCACATTTGACTTCATTAATATCTCCATCAACTAGTGTGGCTATCCCAGCTGAATCGTATCCACGATATTCAAGTTTCTTTAATGAGTTTATTATTCTTCTAGTGACTTCTTTTGAGCTAATTATTCCTACTATTCCACACATTTATTTTTTTCTTTTATAATTTTTTATTTCAATCTGCTCAACTCTAGTTAGAGCTAATGCATTTTTAGAAACTTTTTTAGTTATAGTTGATCCAGCACCGATTATACTTTTTCTTTCTAACCTAATTGGGGCAACTAATGATGAGTTTGAGCCTACAAACACCTCATCCTCGATTATTGTTTTATTTTTTTTTATACCATCATAATTACAGGTGATTGTTCCTGCTCCGATATTTACTTTTTTTCCAATTTTAGTGTCACCAACATATGATAAATGATTTAACTTTGAGTCACTACCAATAATACTTTTTTTTACCTCTACAAAATTTCCAATCTTTGAACCTGATTTAAGTATCGTTCCTTGTCTTAATCTTGCGTAAGGTCCAACATTTACATTATTTTCAATTTTTACACCTTCTAAATGAGAGAATGATAGAATTCTGACATTATCCCCTATAGATACTTTATCTGCAATAACAACATATGGATCAATAGTAACATTTTTTCCAATTTTAGTATTTTTTGAAAAAAAAACTGTCTCTGGCGCAATCATTTTGACACCTTTTTTTAAAAATTTATTTCTTAAATTTAATTGGATGTTTGTTATTTTTTTTTGTTTCATTTGATATTTTTATATATTTGAGTATTAGTTAAATTAATTCACAATATATTTCTTAATAATACTTTTAAATGAACCAAAAATTAACCATTCTTTTTGATCTAGATGGAACTCTAATTGATACAGCTCCAGATTTAATGAATGCTCATAATCATGTGATGAATGAATTTGGCTACGAAACACGATCAACAGAAGAAATAAGAAATTTAGTTGGCAAAGGCGCTGAGTCAATGATTGGTAGATCTTTGTGGAATCAAGCAAAAAAAGAACTAAAAAAAATTGACGATGATAAAATTAAATCAGAAATGGTAAAGGAATTTATAGACTATTATAGTAAAAATATTGCAAAGGAAAGCAAACTAATCAAGGGTGTAAGTAAATTTCTACTTTGGTGTAAAAAAAATAATATTTCAATGGCAGTATGCACAAACAAAACAGAGCATTTGGCTGTTGATCTTCTAAAACAAATAAAAATTTATGATTTTTTTGAATATGTTGCAGGTTATAATACATTTGAGTACTGCAAACCAGATCCAAGACATTTAACTAGTGTAGTAGAAATCTTACAGGGAGACGTTAAAAAAACGATTATGGTTGGTGATAGTGAAACAGACGCTGAGTCTGCTAAAGCTGCGGATATGCCCTTTATTTTAGTTGAGGGTGGTTATACTGATAAAAATCCTGATGAAATTTATCACAATTATCTTGTTAAAAATTTTATTAATTTGGAAAAATTAGTGTTGCCGTATATTAATTAAAAAAAGGAAATATTTTGATATTACACAAAGTAAAAGTTTATCCATCAAAAATTGCTCTACCAAAGAAAAAGCAATTAGCTTGGAAAATTGCAGAAATAGCATCTGATAATGCTAAATTAAATAATGATGCAATTGAGATGTCAATTAACAGAATTATTGATAACGCTTCTGTTGCAATAGCTTCATTAAATAGAAATCCAGTTATATCAGCACGTGAAATGGCGAAAGGTCATTTAAGAAATAATGGCTCAACTTTATTTGGGGTTAATTCAAAAATAAAATTTGATGCAGAATGGGCGGCATGGGCAAATGGAACAGCTGTTAGGGAGTTAGATTTTCATGACACTTTTTTAGCCGCAGACTATAGTCACCCAGGTGATAATATTCCTCCAATTTTAGCCGTTGGTCAAAAACTAAAAAAAAGTGGAATAGACCTTTTAAGAGGAATTATAACAGCTTATGAAGTTCAGGTAAATTTAGTTAAAGGCATTTGTCTTCATAAACATAAAATAGATCACATTGGACATTTAGGACCAAGCGTTGCTGCTGGAATTGGCTCAATGTTAAAATTAAATACAGAAACTATATATCAGGCTGTTCAACAAGCTCTTCATGTAACTATTTCTACACGTCAGTCAAGAAAAGGTGAAATTTCGAGCTGGAAAGCTTATGCACCAGCACATGCAGGTAAATTAGCAATTGAAGCAGTTGATAGAGCTATGAGAGGTGAAGGAGCTCCTAGTCCTATTTATGAAGGAGAAGACAGTGTAATTGCACGCATATTAAATGGAAAAAATGCAAAATATAATGTGCCATTACCAAAAAAAAATGAGCCAAAAAAAGCTATCCTAGAAACGTATACAAAAGAATATTCAGCAGAATATCAAGCCCAGGCATTAATAGATATAGGTAAAATATTAAATAAAAAAATTTTAGATTTAAAAAGTATAAAAAAAATAGATATTTACACCAGTCACCATACACATCACGTAATAGGCACTGGTGCAAATGATCCTCAAAAGATGGACCCTAATGCATCTAGAGAAACATTAGACCATTCGATAATGTATATATTTGCAGTAGCCTTAGAGGATGCAGACTGGCATCATGTAAAATCATATACAAAATCAAGAGCTAACAGAAAAAGTACTATAAAAATATGGAAATCTATAAAAACACATGAAGATAAAAAATGGACAAAAAAATATCATCATCCAGATCCACAAAAGAAATCATTTGGAGCAAAAGTTGTCGTTACTTTAAATAACGGAAAAAAAATATCTGAGGAGCTTGAAAGAGCTGATGCACATCCATACGGAGCAAGACCTTTTCAAAGAAAAGATTATATTAAGAAATTTTTAACATTAACTAATAAAATATTATCAAAAAAAGAAAGTGATAGATTTATAAAAACTGTACAAAATCTTAAAAAGTTAAAAAAAGGAAGTCTTAATAAATTAAATATCGAGGTAAGTAGAAAATATTTAAAGAAAAATAATAAAAAAGGGATTTTTTAAATGCATTTTGTTGATAAAGATTTAACACAAAAAAGAATTGATCTAGACACCAAACTTAAATCCAATAAAATTCTAAGAGTACCTGGTGCGTACAATCCATTAACAGCTAAATTAATAGAGGAAATCGGTTACGATGCTGTTTATATATCTGGTGGTGTAATGGCGAATGATTTAGGATTTCCTGATATTGGTCTAACAACACTTCAGGATGTAAGCACTAGATCTTATCTTATCTCGAGAGTAACAAACCTTCCAACAATTGTTGATATTGATACTGGATTTAAATCCTGCAAAGAGACTATTGAGACATTTGAAGAGTTTGGAGTTGCGGCTGTTCATTTGGAAGATCAAATTGAGCAGAAAAGATGTGGTCACCTAGATAATAAGGAACTGATAACTAAAGAAAAAATGGTCTCTAAAATTAAGGAATGTGTTAGCGCTAGAAAAGATAAAAATTTCAAAATTATAGCTAGATCTGATGCAAAAAGTGTAGAAGGAATAGAAAGTATGATTGATAGATGTAAAGCATATGTTGATGCAGGTGCTGAAGTAATATTTCCAGAAGCTTTAAAAGATGAGAAAGAATTTGAATTAGTTAGAAAATCCCTTGATTGTTATCTTTTAGCTAACATGACAGAGTTTGGAAAATCTAAACTACTCAATTATAAACAACTTGAAAACTTGGGATATAATATTGTTATTTATCCAGTTTCCACTCAAAGATTAGCAATGAAAAATGTAGAGGATGGTTTACGTGCCATTTTTGCTGATGGACATCAAAACAATATTATTGATAAAATGCAAACGCGGAAAAGGTTGTATGATTTAGTAGAATACGAAAAATATAATTCTTTAGACGAAAAAATTTATAATTTTAATACTGATGGACACGAATAATGAGTGAAGAAATCAAAAAAGGTTTACTGGGTATAGTTGTTGACGAAACAGAAGTTTCTAAAGTAATGCCAGAGATTAATTCTTTGACTTATAGAGGATATGCTGCTCAAGATTTGTGCGCAAAGTGTAAATTTGAGGAAGTAGCTTATCTTATTTTAAATGGTGAACTTCCAAGTAAAAAACAATTAAAAAAATTTGAAAAAGAAGAGAGAAAAGAAAGAAAATTATCTAAAACATTATTAGATGATATTAAAAAATTTCCAAAGAAAGCACATCCAATGGATGTAGCAAGGACAGCAGTGAGTATCATGGGACTAGAGGATAAAGAAACAAAAGATAATTCCCCTAAAGCAAATATGAGAAAAGTAATGAGAATTTTTGCTAAAATGCCTGTTGCACTTGCTGCATTTTATAGAGCAAGAAAAGGAAAGAGAATTATACCTCCAAAAAGTAAACTTTCATTTTCTGAAAACTTTTTTCATATGTGTTTTGGCAAAGTACCAAACAAAGATATAGTTAAAGCTTTTGATGTTTCTTTAATCCTATATGCAGAACATAGTTTTAATGTTTCAACTTTTACAGCTAGAACAATAACAAGTAGTCTATCTGATATTCATGGCGCAATCACTGGTGCAATAGCAAGTTTAAAAGGACCTCTTCATGGAGGTGCTAATGAAGAAGTCATGCATATGATGAATAAAATCAAAAAACCAGAGAATGCACTTAAATGGATAAATAAAGCGCTAGATAATAAAGATGTTGTAATGGGATTTGGTCATAGAGTTTATAAAAGTGGAGATTCAAGAGTTCCTACAATGAGAGAATATTTTGGAAAAGTTGCTAAAATCAAAAAAGATAAAAAGTTTGAAAAAATCTACGATATTGTAGAAAAAGTAATGATAGATCGAAAAAACATATATCCAAATGTAGACTATCCTACTGGTCCTACCTATCATCTAATGGGATTTGATACTGATTTCTTCACACCAATATTTGTAATTTCAAGAATTACAGGTTGGTCAGCTCATATTATTGAGCAGCATGCTGCTAATAAACTTATTAGACCTTTAGCAAGCTATAAAGGTAGCAAGCACCGTAAAGTTTTGCAATTAAATCAAAGATAATCTTAAGAAAAAGCTTCTGTCCAAGATCCTCTTGTAGATGCTTTAGAATATTCTGTAGCTCTACCCTCAAAGAAGTTCATATGTTCCACTGCATTCAGCATGGTATCAAGCCATGTTAATGGATTTTTTTGAACATCATAAATTGGCTCTAAACCTAATTGATCCAATCTTCTATTTGCAATAAATCTTATATATTCTTTAACTTCTTTCGCGGTTAAACCTTCCATTGGACCCATTTCAAAAGCTAAATCAATAAAAGAATCTTCATGCTCAACGATTGTTCTGCAAGCTTCATAAAGTTCTTTTTTAAGTTGTGACGTCCATATTTCAGGATTCTCTTTAATAAACTCCTTAAAGACTCTAATCATTGAATTGCAGTGAAGTGTTTCGTCTCTTACTGACCAAGTAACAATTTGGCCCATACCCTTCATCTTATTATGTCTTGGGAAGTTAAGTAAGATTGCAAAGCTTGCAAATAATTGTAGACCTTCTGTGAATGCACTAAATACTGCAACAGTTTTTGCAATATCTTCTTTCGAATTTACATTGAAGTTTTGCATGTAATCGTATTTATCTTTCATCTCTTTATACTTCATAAAAGCTGAATATTCGGACTCAGGCATTCCAATTGTATCTAAAAGATGTGAATAAGCTGCAACATGAACAGTTTCCATAGATGCAAATGCAGTCATCATCATTAGTACTTCAGTTGGTTTAAATACAGTTGTGTAATGTCTTAAGTAACAGTTATTAACTTCAACATCTGCTTGAGTAAAAAATCTAAAAATTTGAGTTAATAAGTTCTTTTCTGGTTGTGACAAGTTTTTTTGCCAGTCTCTTACATCATCTCCTAATGGAACCTCTTCTGGTAGCCAATGAATTCTTTGTTGAGTTAACCATGCATCATAGCACCATGGATATCTAAAAGGTTTGTAAACTGGGTTCTCAACTAACAGACCCATTTTTTTTGGTTGAATTATTTCTTTATTAATTTTTTCTGCTACTGACATGATAAACACTCCTCATAATCTTGTTGGTTATTACTTTCATCTTTTGATTTATAAACGTTTGCTGCAATGTCAGTTGAATTTGCATCATTAACATTTTCAGCACGTTGTATTGATTTAGACCTACAGTAATAAAGACTCTTCAATCCTTTCTTCCAAGCTTGGAAGTGAATTTGATGCAAATCTCTTTTATGTACATCTGCAGGTAAAAATAAGTTAATAGATTGAGCTTGAGAAATGTGAGGTGTTCTGTCTGCACTTAAATCAACAAGCCATCTTTGATCTAACTCAAAAGCTGTTTTAAAAACATCTTTTTCATCTTGAGTTAAAAAATCTAAATGTGATACTGATCCTTGGTTAGTCGTAATACTTGACCAAACTTCATCTGTATCTTTTCCGTGTTTTTCTAATAGTTGTCTTAAATATTTATTACGTACGTTAAAAGATCCTGAAAGAGTTTTATGTGTAAAGCTATTAGCAGCAATTGGCTCGACACCTGGAGACGTTCCACCACATATTATTGATATAGAAGCTGTAGGGGCTATTGCAGTTTTGTTAGAAAATCTCTCCATTATACCATAATCAGAAGCATCTGGACATGGTCCTCTTTCCTCAGCTAAATCTTTTGATGCCTTATCAACATTTTTATGAATATGCTCAAAAATCTTTTTATTCCAAGCTTTACTCATAACAGATTCGATTGGGATCATTTTCTTTTGATAATAAGAATGAAGTCCCATCACACCCAATCCTACACTTCTTTCTCTCATTGCTGAGTAAGTAGCATCACTAAATTGCTCTGGTGCGTTTTCAATGAAATCTGTCATTACATTATCTAAAAATCTCATCACATCACCTATGAAATTTTCATCATCTTTCCAGTCATCATATTTTTCAACATTTAAAGATGATAAACAGCATACTGCAGTTCTATCTTTGCCGTCTTTATCAATTCCAGTAGGAAGAGTTATCTCGCTGCACAGATTTGAAGTTTTAACGGTAAGACCTGCTAATTTATGATGTTGGGGAATTTGTCTATTAACAGTATCGATGAATATAATATACGGTTCTCCTGTTTCAATTCTTGCTGTAAGTAGTCTTATCCATAAATTTCTTGCTGATACAGTTGCTTGTACTGCTCCATCTTTTGGACTTTTAAGTCCCCATTGTTCATCTAATTCAACGGCTCTCATGAAAGCATCTGAAACTAAAACACCGTGGTGTAAATTTAATGATTTTCTATTAGGATCTCCTCCAGTTGGTCTTCTCATCTCAATAAACTCTTCAATTTCTGGATGATCTATTGGTATATAGCAGGCCGCAGAACCTCTTCTTAATGAACCCTGGCTAATTGCCATTGTTAAAGAGTCCATTACCTTTATAAAAGGAATTATACCTGAAGTTTTACCAACTCTTCCAATTTTCTCTCCTATTGATCTAAGGTTTCCCCAGTAACTTCCTATACCACCACCACGTGCCGCAAGCCAAACGTTCTCACTCCATAGATCAAGAATACCGTTAAGACTATCGCTAGCTTCGTTTAAAAAACAAGATATTGGCAATCCTCTTGTAGTTCCTCCATTTGATAAAACTGGTGTTGCTGGCATGAACCAAAGATTACTAATGTAATTATATAATCTTTGAGCGTGCAAGTTATCATCAGCATAATGGCTTGCAACTCTAGCAAACAAATCTTGAAAAGATTCGTTAGCACCCAAATATCTATCTCTAAGAGTAGCTTTTCCAAAGTCAGTTAAATTATCGTCTCTGCTTCTATCAATTTTAATTGTTATGCCTTTTGAATTTTGAAATAGTTCTGTTTCGCTATTGAGAGAAAATAAATCTAATCTTTTATCTTTAGAATCTTGATTCACATTTGGTGTATAATCAGAGACAGCTTTCCTAATAGCTTGTGATAAAATCTTGTTCATTTAGCTCCTTTTTTGTACTATACTTAATTAAGTAAAACAACTAGATGTTGTATGATGGTTTGGTAAATATACTATATGACCAACAAATCAATAGAACATTTATAGAACTTAAGAAAAAAATTATCAATAAAAAAATAAACAAAATATAAAAATATTAACATGAAAAATTCAATAAAAATTGATCCTTTTGGCTTTAGAGAGTACGACGCGCGATGGTTGTACCCTGATAATATAAATTTAGAAGGTGTGACAAATTTGGGGAAAGGTTTAGGAACGCAGATCATTAGTCATACAAATAAAAGTAATCCAAGAATCATAGTTGGTCATGATTACAGATCTTATAGTGAAGAAATAAAATCAGCTTTGAAAACAGGACTAATATCAACAGGTTGTTATGTTGAAGATGTGGGATTAGCGTTATCGCCGATGGTTTATTTTGCACAATTCAATTTAGAAAGTGATGCTGTTGCAATGGTGACAGCAAGTCATAATGAAAATGGTTGGACAGGTGTAAAGATGGGAATAAAAAAAGGACTAACACATGCACCGGAAGAGATGAAAGAATTAAAAGATATAACCTTAAATAATAAATTTATTGAAGGTCAAGGAAATGAAAAAGAAATTAGTGATTTTCAAAGTGTATATAAAGATGATCTTATAAATAAAAATAAAATAAAAAAAAAAATTAAAGCTGTAGTTGCCTGTGGCAATGGAACAGCAGGAATATTTGCACCGGATATTTTAAGAGGAATAGGATGTGATGTAATAGAGCTAGATTGCAATTTGGACTATACTTTTCCAAAGTATAATCCTAACCCTGAAGATCTTGAAATGTTACATGCAATAAGTAAATCTGTAAAAGATAATAATGCTGATATCGGATTTGGATTTGATGGAGATGGTGATCGTGTAGGTGTAATAGATAACGATGGTAATGAAATTTTTTCAGATAAAATTGGATTATTGATTGCAAGGAACTTATCTTCAAACCACAAGGGTTCTAAATTTGTTGTAGATGTTAAATCAACTGGGCTGTATTCAACAGATGAAATTTTGAAAAATAACTCGTGTGAAACATTGTATTGGAAAACTGGACATTCCCATATCAAAAGAAAAGTAAATAATGAAAAAGCACTTGCAGGCTTTGAAAAAAGTGGTCATTTCTTTTTTAACAAACCTTTAGGTTACGGATATGATGATGGTATAAATTCAGCTATTCAAGTTTGCCATTTACTAAATAATAATCATAAAAAAATGAGTGAGATCATAACTGAATTACCTAATACATATCAATCACCTACCATGGCTCCTTTTTGTGAAGATAATGAAAAATATCAAGTTGTTGAAGAAATAATTAAACAAATTGAGGATTTAAAAACAAATAATTTTCAAATTGATAGTCAAGAAATTGAGGACATACTTACAGTAAATGGTATCAGATTTTCTTTCAAAGACGGCTCTTGGGGTTTAATAAGGGCTTCATCTAATAAACCTTCGCTAGTAGTCGTTACAGAAAGTCCAACATCTGATGAAAGAAAGAAAAAAATTTTCGAATTTATTGACGATTTACTGCAAAAAACTGGTAAAATAGGCGAATACGATCAAAAGATTTAATTAAAGATCTAAGAACCTAATTAAAAAGAGAGTACCTATTACATATAAAAATACCCCAAACATTCTTTGAGTTTTATTTTTGTCAGTAGTGTGAACCATATTTGCACCAACTCGAGCCATAAAAGATGTAATTGGAATAAATATCAAAAAAGCAGGAATATTTACGAAACCTATACTTAAAGGAAGATTTGCATTTAGCAAAAAACCAGATGTTAAAAACCCAATTGAGCCGATTGTGGCTATTACAAATCCTATAGCAGCAGAACTTCCTATTGCTCTACTTATAGGATATCCAAAATATCTTAGGATTGGAACATTCATCATAGCTCCCGTAATGCCCATAGGTGCAGATATAAAACCTGAAATAAAACCAAAAGTTGCTCTAGGTAGAAACTTAAATTTTTTATTTTTCTTTAACTCCTGTTTTACTAGTAATAAATATCCACCAAAAAAATATACAACTACAGCAAAAAATAAAACTAAAGATTTAGTGTTTAATAATGCTGCCATATAAGTGCCCAATAAAACCCCAAATATAACAAATAGTCCATAAGTTTTTAAAATATTTATATCTACAGCTTTGTGTTTTCTATGAGTCATAACTGAAACAAAGGCAGTAAAAATTGTAATAGAAAAAGCAGTTCCGACTGAAAGATGCATCAAATAAGATTTATCAACATCTGTGGTTTCAAAAATAAAAAAAAGTACAGGTACAGATATTAGACCTCCACCTATCCCAAAATAACCTGCAAAAAATCCAACTGGAAATGCAGTTACTACCATTAATAAAATTAAAAGATAATACTGATTAGAAAGAATGGTATTAATCAATTCGACCTGCCGAATGTAATTTAGGAGAAAGTCTAACTTTATCCATAATATGATCGATTTTTTTTACATCCGCGTCTCTTACACACATATTTTCACTTAAATATCTTTTCCAGTGGCTTGAACCTGTTTGTCCATGGAATAAACCAAGTGTATGTCTCATAACTTGATTTACTCTTGTACCCATTTTTACTTGAGCCTTAACATAATCAATTAACTCCTCAATAATTTCTTCCCGTTCTTTAATTTTTTGATTGTTGAATATTTCTTTTTCAATATCAGCTAAAAGGTAAGGAGAATGATAAACAGATCTTCCAATCATTGCTCCATCGACTTTAACTAAATGATCTTTTACTTCTTCCGTCGAAGTGACACCACCGTTAATAATTATTTCAAGGTCTTTGAAATCTTGTTTTAGTTTATACACATAATCATATTTCAAAGGAGGTATATTAAGGTTTTGCTTAGGAGTAAATTTACCCAACATAGCTTTTCTTGCATGTATTATAAAAGTTTTAACCCCAGTTTCCTTCAAAGTTTTTATGAAATTATAAAAATGTTCGTAGTCTTCTACATCATCATAACCAATTCTAGTCTTAACTGTGACTGGCAAAGATGTTGCATTAATCATTTTTGATAAACAATCAGCCACTAAATTAGGTTCCTTGATTAAACACGCTCCAAATCTATTTTTTTGAACTTTTTTACTTGGACAGCCTAAGTTTAAATTAATTTCATCATAACCATAATCTTCACCAATTTTTGCAGCATTTGATAATAATTTTGGTGCAGAACCTCCTAATTGTAAAGCAACTGGTTTTTCTCTTAAATCAAACGATAATAGTTTATCTTTATCCCCTCTATCAATTGCTTCAGAAACAACCATTTCTGTGTAAAGAAGCACATGTTTACTTATCAATCTTAAAAAGTATCTTTCATGCCTATCTGTGCAGTCCATCATAGGAGCAACTGATACCAATCTGTTAATCTTAGACATATTTTTTAACTTTGTTGGATACATTAACTTTCTTTTCGTTTACATATTCTTGGTGATTTCTTTCAATTTTTGCCAATTCGTATCGATAATTAACCATTACACCAAAAGATCTTTTAAAGCCTATTTCTGAAACATTTGCATTTATGGCAATGTCATCAATATCAGCCCCATTTTTTAAATGAAATCTACAAACATCGTTAATTGGAAAACCAAAATCATTTTTCTGTTTTGTTAAATAATTTACTGCAAGTTTACTAATCATTGGCTTATTGTCTGCAATTCTTTTATCTCCTATTTTTAAATCAGATGACTTTAAAAAATCTAGGCTATTTTTATTTGCTTCACTTAAAATCTCTGCAACTTGAGCGCTATCCATTTTTTTAAACCAATTAGCAAAGCCAACCATTGGTGACAAAGTTCCAAAATATTTAATATCTGGAAGCTCTTCTTGAAGCTCATATACAACTCTTTTAATTAAAAAATTTCCTAAAGTTACCCTTGATAAACCATCTTGGCAGTTACTTATTGAATAGAAAGTTGCTGTATCATAGTTTTTTATTTTTTCATCTGAAGGTCTTGTCAACTCTTGTATCGATTGACTTAATCCTTTTGTTAAAGCAATTTCAACAAATATAATAGGCTCATCTTCTAAGGCAGGATGAAAATAAGCAAAAAACCTTCTATCTTTTCCGAGCCTTCTTTTTAACTCGTTCATATCTTTCATTGAATGAACTTTTTCGTATTTCAATAATTTTTCTAAAATTGCAGCTTTAGTATCCCAAGTTATTTTTCTTAGTTTTAAAAATCCTGGGTTGAACCAATTTTTAAATATATCAATTAAATCATAATCTAG
>CACGVB010000001.1 GCA_902576395.1 uncultured Pelagibacteraceae bacterium | reverse complement strand
AATGCCAAAACCATTATTTAAATCAAATAACCTAAATAATGTCATTAATGAAAATATTAGTTTGGTAAATAAATTTGATAATACAATTAAAATTAGATTAGTTAATCATTTACCAAAAGAAGTAGTATTAAATTTCGATAATGAACAATTTAATAGATTATTTTTTAACCTTATTAAAAATTCTTTAGAAAGTATTCAAGAAAAAGCAGAAAAAGATAGTAAAACAGGCAAAAATATAGATATAGAAATTAGACAAAGAAGAGATTATATAAACATAAATATTATTGATACTGGAACAGGATTCAAAAATAAAAAAACCAAAGATATAATTAAACCTTATTTTACAACTAAAGAAAAAGGAACTGGATTAGGATTATCAATTGTTGATAAAATTATTAGTGATCATGAAGGATCAATTAAATTTTTAAATCATAAAAACGGTGCCAAAATTCAAATTATAATTCCATACAAAAAATAATGTCAGCTGAAATTTTAATTATAGATGATAATGCAGATATAAGAGCCATTCTTGATGAACTAATTAAAGATGCGGGATACAAAACAAGAATTGCTGCAAACTATAACCAAGCTTTAACCGAAATTGATAAAAAACTCCCAGATGTTGCTATCATTGATGTTAAATTAGATAAAGGCGACAATGATGGTATTTTGCTGCTTGATCATATTAAGAAAAAGAATCAAGATCTTCCAGTGATCATGATTTCTGGTCATGCAAATATAGAGATGGCAGTCAATTCATTAAAATCTGGTGCATTTGAATTTATTCAAAAACCATTTGACAAAGAAAGACTTTTAAATTTTGTTAATAGAGCAGTTGAAAATTATAATTTAAAAAATGAAAATAAAACTTTAAATACAAAACTTTTTCATACATTTGAATTGGTAGGAAAAAGTTCCAACATTCTCTCAATCAAAGATCAGATAAATAAACTATCTAAATCTGAAAGCAGAATATTTATTAGCGGACCTACAGGATCAGGAAAAGAATTAATTTCAAGAAAAATACATAAAAATTCTAAACGGAAAGATGATCCATTTATAGTAATTAATGGAGCGCTTCTAGATGCAAAAAAATATGAACTCGAGTTGTTTGGAGAAGAAAAGAAAGATGGCTCCATATTTTATGGAGCACTTGAAAAAGCTTCAGGAGGTATATTATTGATTGATGAAGTTACAGAAATTCCACTTGAGACACAGTCAAAAATTTTAAGAGTTGTGATAGATCAAAAATTTAAAAGAATAAATAGCAATCATGATATTAAAGTTGATGTAAGAATTATTTGTACAAACAGTAAAGATGTTCAACAAGAAATTAAATTTGGTAATTTCAGAGAAGATTTATTTCATAGATTAAATGTATTTAATATTAAAATAGACCCATTAAATAAGAGAATTGATGATATCCCAATACTAGTAGATTATTTTATTGAAAATATCTGTGAAGCCAACAATTTTAAAAAATTTAAAATTATTGATAATAATTACCTGCTAAACTACGATTGGCCTGGAAATGTAAGAGAGTTAAGAAATTTGATAGAAAGGATAGCTATATTATCACCTGGTGATGATAACGAAAGATTAATGAATATAATTAAAGAATCTCTGTCTAAGTCAATCGAAGATGATTTTTCTGTTACAGAAACTTTAACTGTTCCATTAAAAGAAGCTAGAGAAAGTTTTGAAAAACGATATTTAGTTTCTCAATTAAAAAAATTTAGTGGAAACATTTCTAAAACTGCAAAATTTATAGGTATGGAAAGATCAGCTTTACATAGAAAATTAAAATTACTTGGCGTGAAAGATCTAAACTAATGAATATTATTATTTGTGGAGCAGGTAGAGTAGGATCTACGATAGCAAAAATATTAATTGAGCAAAATCACTCAATTACAATGATTGATCAATCAAGTGATGATATTCAAAAAATAAACGAAACATTGGATGTAAAAGCAATTGTTGGAAAAGCAACATCACCAGCAATATTAGAAAAAGCAAATACTAAGGATGCAGACATGATCATCGCTGTAACCAGAAATGATGAAATAAACATGTTGATATGCCAAATAGCTTTCTCTTTATTTCAGGTTCCAAAAAAAATTGCTCGTATAAGATTTCAAGAATATCTTGATCCAAAATATTCAGGATTATTTAATAGAGAAAATTTACCAATTGATAATATTATTTCTCCTGAAATTGAAATAGCAAAATCTATTCAGCGAAAATTAGAGGCTCCTGGAGCTTTAGACAATGTACCTTTTGCAGAAAACAAAATTAGATTATTAGAAATTTTGATTGATGAAAAATGTTCAATCCAAGGAATAAATTTAAATGAACTTACAAAGAAATTTCCAAAATTAAATGCATACATTCTTGGTGTTATTAGGAATCAAAAATTTGTTGTAATAAAAAAAACAGATCAACTCCAACTTAATGATAAGGCTTATGTCGTTGTTAACAGCAGTCAAATGCAAGAAACTTTAACTGTATTTGGTCATAATGAAAAAATTTCAAATAAAATGTTAATTATTGGAGGTGGAAATATTGGTTTTAATCTCGCTAAAAATATTGAACAAACATTCGAATCAGCGAGGGTTAAGATAATTGAAAAAGATAAATCTAGAGCAGAATATATAGCTAATGAACTCGATGATACTATTGTAATTAATGGTAATGGCTTGGACGAAGATGTTTTAAGTGAGGCTAATATTGACGAAGTTGAAACTGTTTTAGCATTAACCAACGATGATGAGGATAATTTAATGGTTAGTGTCATTGTTGAAAAATTTTCAAAAGATAAAAGAACTATGGCTTTAATAAACAAACCTAACTATTCTTTATTACAGTCCTCTTTGAAAATTGATGATTTAATTGATCCACGAATGAATACAGTTTCAAGTATTTTAAAACATGTTCACAAAGGAACTATTGAAAATGCATACACAATTTTAAATGGCGAATATGAAGTTATAGAAGCTGATATAATCGAAACATCTGAGTTAATTAATAAACAGTTAAAAGACTCAAATTTACCAGATGAAATAAGAATTGGGGCTATATTAAGAGATGGAGAAGTTATTATACCTAGCTCAAGTTATATTTTTCAAAAAGATGATACGGTTGTTCTTCTTTCAAAAAGAGATCAGTTACCTATTGTAGAAAACATGTTTAGAATTAGTTCAATCTAATTTTAATATGACGAAATTTAGTTCTATTTATATTAGCGCTTTTTTATTTTTAATAAGTATTTTATCTTTTTTTAATATTATTTATTCAAACTATTTTGATATTTTTTTTAATATTGAAAATTATATATACACTTTATTTGCTAGTCTTTTTCTAGGTGCATTAATATTATTTTTTAATAGGACAAATATTAAAAAAATTACCCTTTATGAAAAAATATTTACTGTTTTGATAGGTTACTTTTTATTTCCATTGATAATTTCAATTCCTTATTATTTTAGTATTCAGAATATTTCTTTTTTAAACTCATATTTTGAGGCAATATCGGGCTTCACTTCTACTGGTTTTACCATTTTTGAAAATATAAAACAACTGGATGAAAGTCTAATTTTATGGAGATCCAGTTCCCAGTGGATTGGAGGAATTTATTTTCTATTTTCTATTTTATTATTGATTGATATTTTTGATAAAAATTTAAAAAACTCATTTACTGAATATTTATCACTAAACTATAGTGAAATTTATAAGCAATCATTAAAAATTATTATAATTTATTCTGCTTTAACTCTATTAATATTTATTTTATTTAAAATAATTAATTTAAGAACTTTTGATGCATTTAATTTATCACTTTCCATAATATCATCTGGTGGTTTTTTACCGTTAAATAGAATCGATTATTTATTCGATAATGATGTAAGTAAAATTGTTTTGTCATTTACTATGATATTATCATTTTTTAGTTTGTTTTTATTATACAATCTTATTTTATTTAATAAAAAAAAACTAAATTTTTTAAGTGAGGATTTTAATCTTTTAATTTATTTATTAATTATAATTTCATTTTCTTTTGTCTTTTTGAATTCTAGCAACAATTTTCCTACAACTTTAGTTGCTATATCAAGCAGTATTTCAAATATTGGAATTTCATTTGATAATACACCAAGCAATTTAATATTTATTTTTTTTATTTTGGTAGTTGTAGGAGGTTCTTTTTTTTCAACAAGTTCAGGTATTAGATTTTTAAAAATTTTAAGTTTATTAAAGTTTTCTCTAAATAATTTATTATCACATACTAAACCAAATCAAATATATTCAAATAAAGTTATATTGATAAATGAGAATACTGAAAAATCAGATATTAATAAATATTTTTTCTCAATAATTATTTTCATCATTTCCTTATCTTTATTAACATTGCTTTTAACACTTTCAGATTTACGATTTGAAACTTCATTCAAGCTTTCAATTCTAACAATTATGAATACAGTCAACTCAAGTATGTTTGAACTTTCAAATCTTGACTTTTATAATTTTTCTTTTTTAACCAAGATTTATTTAATAATTTTCATGATAATTGGCAGGGTAGAGCTATTAACAATATTAATATTATTTAAAAAATATCTTTTCAAAAATTAAATTAGTATTATAAGGTATTTTTTTGCGCCCTTAGCTCAGCTGGATAGAGCATCGGTTTTCTAAACCGAGGGTCGGAGGTTCGAATCCTCCAGGGCGCGCCATCATTAATTGACCAATATTGATGAGGTTATTTTACCATTGATGGTTATATTACTTTCTGCTTTACTCAGGAATTCAAAAATTACTTTTTGAATAATTTGTTAACAAATAAATAATAATAAAGAGGAAAATAATGTTTAAAATAATAAAACAATTGACTTCTGTAGTTGCTATGTTTGCTGTTCTATTTGCATTTTCAACAGAAACTATGGCCGCTAAGAAATCAAAAACTCTTGAGAATACTAAGAAAAGAGGATTCGTAAGATGCGGTGTTTCTCAAGGTCTGCCTGGATTTTCAAATGCAGATGAATCAGGAAATTGGACAGGTATAGATGTTGATGTATGTAGAGCTGTTGCAGCTGCTACATTAGGAGATGCAACTAAAGTTAAGTTCACTCCTTTAAGTGCAAAAGAAAGATTTACTGCACTTACTTCAGGTGAAATTGACATTCTATCAAGAAACACAACCTGGACACTATCTAGAGATGCTGACATTGGTTTAACATTTGTTGGTGTTAACTTTTATGATGGACAAGGTTTCATGGTAAGAAAAGGTTCAGGAATAGCATCTACAAGTGAGTTTAAAAATGGAACTTCAGTTTGCACAAACTTAGGAACTACAACTGAGCTTAACATGAGAGACTTCTTTGATTCTAAAGGA
Organism: uncultured Pelagibacteraceae bacterium; assembly: GCA_902576395.1. Lineage (GTDB taxonomy): Bacteria > Pseudomonadota > Alphaproteobacteria > Pelagibacterales > Pelagibacteraceae > Pelagibacter. The sequence goes on along the minus strand of CACGVB010000001.1, from coordinate 130,236 downwards.
ATTTCATATGAGCCAGTAGTTTTTGAAAAAGCTGATGAAGTTGTAGCTGCTTATGATGCAGGTAGATGTGATACATACACTACAGATAAATCTGGTCTTGCTGCACAAAGAACTAAATTGTCAGCTCCAGACGATCACGTAGTATTACCAGAAACTATTTCAAAAGAACCACTAGGACCAGTTGTACGTCAAGGTGATTCTGTTTGGGAAGATATAGTTAGATGGTCTTTAAATACTATGATCGAAGCAGAAGAGTATGGCGTTAACTCATCAAATGCTGACATGATGAAAACTTCAAACAATCCAGCTATCAAAAGATTAGTTGGTGCTGAAGGTGAATTAGGTGCGGCTTTTGGTTTAGATAATGACTGGAATCTAAGAATTATCAAACAAGTTGGTAACTACGGTGAAAGCTACAAAAGAAATATAGCAGACACTGGAATTTTACCTGATAGAGGTCCGAATGAATTATGGACTAAAGGTGGAATATTATACGTACCACCAGCAAGATAATTTTATTTCAAATCAATTAAAAAGGGCTAGATATTTCTAGCCCTTTTTTTTATTATAGTTTCCTATGAACAACATTATAAAAAAATATATACCTCAAATTTTAGCTATATTATTTGTTGTTCTTATTTTCGGGTTTTTAACGATGAATGCCCAAACCAATATGGATAATAGAGGTATTGATTTTGGTTTTGGATTTTTATCCCAAGAATCCTCATTTGATGTTCAATTTTCTTTAATTGAATATAGTGGATCAGACTCATATGCCCGTGCTTTTCTAGTTGGACTTTTAAATACCCTGTTAGTTTCTATTATAAGTATAATTTTTTGCACAATTCTAGGTGTTATAATTGGTGTAGCAAGATTATCATCAAATTATCTTATAAAAAACTCAGCTGCATGGTATGTCGAGTTTTTTAGAAATATTCCATTACTGCTGCAAATCTTCTTTTGGTATTACGCAGCTCTGAGAGCTTTACCCATGCCAGAGAAAGCTAATGCATGGTTTGGGGCAACTTATATGACAGTAAAAGGCTATTACATACCATCAATGGTATGGGAAAATTTGAATGTATTTTTATATTGTGCTCTTGCAGCAATAATTTCGATCATCGTATTAAGGAATTACGCAAATAAATTAAGAGACACACAAGGTAAACAAATTCCAGTACTCCTTTATTCAGTAGCTCTTTTAATTGTATTGCCTCTTTTGTCATTTTTATTTGGTGGAGTATCTTTAGGATTTGAAATACCTGAGCTGAAAAAATTATCAAAGATTTCTTATATTTATGAAGGTGGAATAAGTTTACCACCTGAATTAATAGCATTAGTTCTAGCACTATCTTTATACACTTCTACCTTTGTGGCAGAGTGCGTTAGAGCTGGTATTGAGGGAGTTAGCAAAGGTCAAAAAGAGGCTGCAGCATCTGTAGGTTTGACGCCTAATCAAGTTTTAAAGTTAGTTATTATGCCTCAAGCTTTAAGAATTATTATACCACCAACAACAAACCAATATTTAAATTTAACTAAAAATTCGTCCTTAGCAGCTGCTATTGCATATCCGGATTTAGTACTTGTATTTGCGGGAACTGCTTTGATGCAAACTGGTAAGGCAATAGAAATTGTTTCAATAACAATGTTAACTTATTTAACTATAAGCTTAACAATTGCAGCAATAATGAATTGGTATAACAAAAAAATTGAAATTAAAGAAAAGTAAATGATACAAACTATTAATTTTTTAAAACCTAACAGAGATAACATTAAAAACTATTCTATTATTGGTACTTTTTTAGTTTTAGTAAGCTTAATTGATGTCATATCAAATGCCTTTTTAAAAATAAATTTAACATCTTTTCTACCTGGCTCCTTAACAACTTTGTTTCCATTAATCATAGGATTAATCGGATTAAATATGATGAGAATTGATTATTCAGGAAATAAAAAATTAGATTTATTAAATAAAAATATAAACACGAATAATTTTAATGCTTTGTTAACTCTATTAATATTATTTTCAATTATTAAAGCTCTTCCTCAGTCTCTGAGTTGGATGATTTTTGACGCCACTATTTCAGGTGACTCAAAAGATGCTTGCACAGGCACGGGTGCTTGTTGGACGTATATTAAAGTTTGGTTTCGAAGATTTATGTATGGAATGTATCCCAATGAATTTCATTGGAGAATAAACACTGCATTTATATTAGTTATAGCACTTGGGTTTGTTGGTTATTTCATGAAGGATAATTTAAAAAAATATTTAGCATTATATTATGTTATTATCTATCCAGTAATTGCATATTTAGTTATCTACTATTTAATATCTGGTGGATCGTTTGGTCTCCAATGGGTTGAAACAGGTGCATGGGGAGGATTGTCACTTACTTTTATAGTTTCGTTTTTCTGTCTAATTTTCTGTTTTCCTTTGGGTATGATTTTTGCATTAGGAAGAAGATCTAATTTGCCAGCGATAAAATATATATCAATTTGTTATATTGAATTTTGGAGAGGCGTTCCCTTGATTACAGTATTATTTATGTCATCTGTAATGTTTCCAATGTTTCTTCCTGAAGATTTTTTTATGGATAAATTGGTAAGAGTAATTATAGCAATTACTTTGTTCGAAGCTGCTTACTGCGCTGAAGTTATTAGAGGAGGTTTACAATCATTACCTAGAGGTCAATACGATGCAGCAAAATCCTTAGGAATGGGTTATTGGAAAATGCATATCTTTGTGATTTTACCACAAGCACTTAAATTAGTAATACCTGGAATAGCAAATACATTTTTGGCATTAGTTAAAGATACACCTTTAATCTTTGTAGTTGGTTTAGCTGAATTAGCAGGGATGCTTGCATTAGCAAAAACAAATCCAAAATGGTTAGGGTTTGCCATGGAAGGATATATTTTTGCATCAATAATATTTTGGATTATATGCTATGCAATGAGCAAATATAGTTATAACTTAGAAGCGAAATATAAAACCGAGAGATAAAAATGTCAGATCCAATTATAAAAATTCAAAATATGAATAAATGGTTTGGTGATTTTCAAGTATTAAAAAATATAAATTTAGAGGTTGAAGCAAATAAAAAAATTGTTGTATGTGGACCTTCTGGCTCAGGTAAATCGACACTGATTAGATGTATTAATAGATTAGAAGAACATCAAGAAGGAGATATAATTGTTGATGGGAATGAACTATCAGAAAAGACTAAAGATATTGAAAAAATAAGAGCTGAAGTTGGGATGGTTTTTCAACAATTTAATTTATTTCCACATCTTTCAATATTAGATAATTGCACACTCGCACCTATTTGGGTTAAAAAAATGCCAAAAAAAGATGCTCAAGAACTGGCCTTAGATCAACTTAAAAAAGTACAAATAGACGATCAGGCAAACAAGTTCCCTGGACAATTATCAGGAGGTCAACAACAGCGTTGTGCAATAGCAAGAGCGTTATGTATGCAACCAAAAATAATGTTGTTTGATGAACCAACATCTGCATTAGATCCAGAAATGATTAAAGAGGTGCTTGATGCAATGGTTAATCTTGCTAAAGGCGGAATGACTATGATTGTTGTAACACATGAGATGGGTTTTGCTAAAGAAGTCGCTGATGAAGTTATTTTTATGGATGAAGGTATGATAATTGAGAGGGCAGATACCAAAGAGTTCTTTGCTAACCCAAAGAGTGACAGAACTAAGCTTTTTTTAAGCCAAATTCTTTAAAATAATTCTAAAGACTTCATAAAAAGTTACTTGACAGGTTTAGAATAAGTGAAAAAAACCAATTTTTTTAAAAATTATTTTACTTGCATAAAGTTTTCTATTTAGATTAACTCACATTATTATTTTATTTAAAGAGGGGTCTTGAATGGAAGAAAATTTTAACAAACATCTTGGCAATAAGCTAAAGTTAAGAAGATTAGCATTAGGTTTAACTCAAACTAAAGTGGCAAAAGCTATAAACGTAACGTTTCAACAAATTCAAAAGTATGAAAAAGGAACTAACGGCGTCAGTTCAATTAGATTATTACAACTTTCTAATTATTTAAAAGTCCCAATAAATTATTTTTTTGAGGATTTTTCAGAATATTTAGTAAATCTTGACAAATCAAAAGAGGCACACATGAATGTAAACTATAACTTCTTGGTTAAAGTTTATTCAGAGTTAACTCAGGATCAGAGAATTAAATTCGAAAAAAATTTACAAATAGCACAAATAAATGTATCTAAAGCTGTTTAATTGATTTGGCTCCTCGGGCAGGACTCGAACCTGCGACCAATTGATTAACAGTCAACTGCTCTACCAACTGAGCTACCGAGGAATATTTTTCTCACAACTTACTTTTTTTAAAACTTATCTCAATACTTTTTTTGGAGGCAACGCCCGGAATCGAACCGGGATACAAGGATTTGCAATCCTCTGCGTAACCATTCCGCCACGTTGCCATCAAATATAAAATATTTGGTAATCGATATTTGTATAATTCATTTTGATCATTAGTCTATAAATTTAGCAATGATTTTCATTATTGTTTATTAATTTGATTAATTTATAAAACAATTCAATGAGTTTTGATAAATATGAGCATAAAAATGTAGAAAATAAAATCTACGATTATTGGGAAAAAAATGATTTATTTAAACCCAAAGAAAATTCAAAAAAATTCTCAATTGTAATTCCACCACCGAATGTAACTGGAAGTCTCCACATGGGGCATGCTTTAAATAACTCAATTCAAGATGTTTTAACTAGATTTCATAGAATGAATAATTATGAAACTTTATGGCAACCAGGAACAGATCACGCCGGAATTGCAACCCAAGCATTAGTTGAAAAAAAACTTACAATAGAAGGGGTTAAAAAAAATGATTTGGGTAGGGAAAAATTCATAGAAAAAGTGTGGGAATGGAAAAACGAATATGGAGATATTATAATAAACCAACTGAAAAAACTTGGGTGTTCTTGTGATTGGTCTCGTAATGCATTCACTATGGATGAAAATTTATCTAAGTCAGTGATAAAAGTATTTGTCGATCTTTATAATAAAAAATTAATCTACAAAGCAAAAAAACTTGTCAATTGGGATGTTGTTTTAAAAACAGCAATATCTGATTTAGAAGTTGATCAACGTGAAGTAAACTCTCAACTTTATTATATAAATTATCCTATTGAAGAATCAGATAAATTTATAACAATTGCAACAACAAGACCGGAGACTATGTTGGGAGATACTGCAATAGCAGTAAACCCTAAAGATGATAGATTTAAAGATATTGTTGGAAAGTTAGTTACAATACCTTTAGCAAACAGAAAAATAAAAGTGATAACGGATGACTATGCTGATCCTGAACAAGGAACTGGTGCAGTTAAAATTACTCCAGCCCATGACTTTAATGATTATGATGTAGGTATTAGAAACAAGTTAGAGGTAATTAATATATTTTCTCCTGATGGAAAAATAAATGACAATGCACCTGACCCATATAAAGGGTTAGATAGATTTGCAGCAAGAAAATTAATCTTAGAACATCTTGAAGAAGGTAAATTTTTAGAAAAAATAGAAAAGTTAGTAAACAAAGTTCCTTACGGTGATAGATCAAATTCTATTATTGAACCTTATTTAACAGAACAATGGTTTGTTGATGCTAAAACTTTAGCCATTAAAGCAAAAGAAGTGGTAAATAATGGTAAGACTAAATTTTTTCCAGAAAATTGGTCAAAAACTTATTTTCAATGGATGGATAATATTGAACCTTGGTGTATTTCCCGTCAATTATGGTGGGGGCATCAAATTCCAGCATGGTACGGGCCTGATGGAAAAATATTTGTAGCTGAAAATGAAGACGAATGTAAAAAACAGGCAAAAGAATTCTATTCAAAAGATGTGGAATTAAAAAGAGATGAAGATGTTTTAGACACTTGGTTTTCATCAGGTCTATGGCCATTTGCTACTTTAGGTTGGCCAGAAAAAACTTCAGAAGTTGAAAAATTTTATCCAACTAGCGTTCTAGTTACTGGTTTTGATATCATATTTTTCTGGGTTGCTAGAATGATAATGATGGGAACTGAGTTTTTAAAGGAAGAACCCTTTAAAAATATATACGTTCACGCACTTGTTAGAGATGAAAAAGGGCAAAAAATGTCTAAATCAAAAGGAAATGTAATTGATCCCTTAGAACTTATTGAAAAATATAGTGCTGATGCTTTAAGATTCACTCTCTTATCAATGGCATCTCCTGGTCGTGATGTAAAATTGTCGGAAGAAAGGGTTAAAGGTTATAGAAATTTTTTAAATAAAATTTGGAATGCTAACAATTTTTTAAGACAAAATGAATGCGATTTTAGTGATGTAAAAAAACCTGAAAATCTTAAATTAACAGGTAATAAGTGGATATTGTCTGAACTTGTTAAAACTAAAAAAGAGACAGAAAACAGTTTAAAAAACTATAGATTTGATGAAGCAGCGAAGAATATTTATCAATTTGTATGGCATTCATTTTGTGACTGGTATTTAGAATTATCTAAAACTGTATTTAATTCTAATAATGAGGAAGATATTAAGGAGTTAAGACAAACATCAGCATATGTTTTTAAGGAAATTTTGATAATACTGCATCCTTTCATCCCATTTGTTACAGAGGAGATTTGGTTGAATAACAAGTTAGATAAAAATGGAGGTGAATTTTTAATGCATGCTAATTGGTTAGAAGATGATTATCACGAAAAAAAATCATATGATGAGATAAATAATATTATAAATTTTATTACATCCATTAGATCATTTAAAAATGAATTAAATATAAGTCCTGGATCATTTATTGAAATTTCAACAGAAAATACAAATAAAGAATATAAAAACTTTTTATCTTCTAATGAAAATATAATGAAAAAAAATGGAAGAATTAAAAATTTTCATGAAAAAGATTTAGACAAACCATCTGCAAGTATAGTCATAAGTGGTGAGTTATTTAAATTATATTTTGATGAAGATGTCGATTTAAATATGATCAAATCAACATTAGAAAAGAAAATTACAAAAATTAGTGAAGAGATGAAAAAAATTGAAGTTAGATTATCAAATAAATCCTTTGTAGATCGTGCACCACAAAATATAGTAGAGCAGGAGAAAAGCAACTTTGCTAATCTTGAAAAAGATGTTAAAAAAATAAAATTAACTCTTAAAGGTTTATAATGAAAAAATTTAATAAAAAGAAATTACCAAGTAGACACACAACAATAGGTGCAGATAAAGCCCCTCAAAGATCATTTTATTACGCAATGGATTTAACAGAAAAAGATGTAGCAAAACCATTTGTTGGTGTTGTTTCAACATGGAATGAAGCAGCTCCTTGTAACATTAATTTAATGAAACAAGCTCAATCTGTTAAAAAAGGTGTTCAAGCAACTGGAGGAACGCCAAGAGAATTTTGTACTATTACTGTAACAGATGGAATTGCAATGGGTCATGAAGGAATGAAATCGTCATTAATATCTAGAGATGTAATTGCAGACTCAACAGAACTTACAGTTAGAGGTCATTGTTATGATGCATTAGTAGGATTAGCGGGCTGTGATAAATCATTACCCGGTTTAATGATGGCCATGGTTAGATTAAATGTTCCAAGTGTTTTTATTTATGGTGGTTCTATTTTACCAGGTAGATTTGAAGGTAAAGACGTAACTGTAGTTGATGTATTTGAAGGTGTTGGAAAATATACATCAAAAAAAATGACAGCACATGCATTAAGAAAATTAGAACTTAAAGCTTGTCCAAGTGCTGGTGCATGTGGTGGACAATTTACAGCTAATACAATGGCATGTGTTTCAGAGGCAATAGGATTAGCTTTACCATTCTCAGCAGGAACACCTGCGCCTTATGCTGAAAGAAATAAATATGCAATAGACAGCGGTAAAGCTGTCATGAATTTATTAGCAAAAAATATTAGACCAAGAGATATTGTAACAAGAAAATCTTTAGAAAATGCAGCAACAATTGTTGCAGCAACAGGTGGATCAACAAACGCAGGTTTACACTTACCAGCTATAGCAAATGAAATTGGTATAAAGTTTGATTTAATGGATGTTGCAAAAATATTTAAGAAAACTCCTTATCTTGCTGATTTAAAACCAGGTGGAAAATATGTTGCAAAAGATATGTGGGAAGCAGGAGGAGTTCCAATGTTATTAAAAACTCTTATGGATGGTGGTTACATTCACGGAGACTGTTTGACAGTTACAGGTAAAACCATGAGAGAAAATTTAAAAAATGTTAAATTTAGAACTAATCAAAAAGTAATGAGACCTTATAAAAATCCAATTTCACCAACAGGAGGAGTTGTTGGATTAAAAGGAAATTTAGCTCCAGAAGGTGGAATTGTAAAAATAGCAGGTTTGAAAAAATTACAATTTACAGGAAGAGCTAGATGTTTTGATAATGAAGAGTCTGCTTACAAAGCAGTGATAAACAGAAAATACAAAGATGGAGACATCATTATAATTAGATATGAAGGACCTATAGGAGGTCCTGGTATGAGAGAAATGCTTCAAACAACTGCAGCAATCTATGGTCAGGGAAAAGGGGAGAAAGTAGCCCTTATAACAGACGGTAGGTTCTCTGGGGCTACCAGAGGCTTTTGTATCGGTCATGTGGGCCCTGAGGCCTCCGTAGGCGGTCCTATAGCCCTTTTAAGGAATGGGGATATCATCGATATAGACGCTAAAAAGGGCACAATTAACGTAAGACTTACAAAGAAGGAATTAAGTGCAAGACGTAAAAAATGGAAACCGAGAAAAGTGAATTTTGGCAATGGTACATTATGGAAATATGCACAAACGGTTGGTCCTGCTTATAAAGGTGCACCAACTCATCCAGGTGGTAAAAACGAGGTTAGAACGTACGCTGATATTTAATGAAAATTAGACCTGTAATACTTTGTGGTGGCGCAGGAACAAGACTTTGGCCAGATAAAAAAAAACATCAAGCAAAACAATTTATTGATTTTGGTGGATGGAGTTTAATTCAAAAAACCTTAGAGAGAATAAATAAACCAATTTTTGATTATCCTATAATCAGCACAAATCTCAAATACTTAAAACAAGTCAAATTAGCTTTAAAAAAAAGTAAAATAAAAAAGTTTAAAATAGTTTTAGAACCAGCTAAAAAAAATACTGCACCGGCAATCCTTGCTTCAGCTTTAATAAAAGATATTCCATTAGACCAACCATTAATGTTTTTTGCAGCAGATCATTTAATTGAAAGGTCTAATATTTTAAATAAATCCCTTTTAAAAAATAAACCAAAGTTAGATAATCAAAATTTATTTATTTTTGGAATAAAACCTACAAACCCATCAAGTGAATATGGATATTTTTTAACTAAAAAAATTAAATCTATAAATAAAGTTACAAAATTTATTGAAAAACCAAAATTATCAAAAGCAAAAGAAGTAATTAAGAAAAAAGGTTACTGGAACTCTGGCATGTTTTATTTAAGAAAAGACTCAATAATCAATAACTTTAAAAAATATCAAAATAAAACTTACAAAAGTTGTGTTGAAGCTATTAAAAAAGGCAAATATAAAAATAATACCTACTACTTAAATAAAAGAGCTTTTGAAAAATCAATCGAGAAATCTTTTGATTATGCAATACTTGAGAAAACAAATAAAATTAATGCTATTAAATTAGAAATTCCTTGGTCCGATCTTGGTAGTTGGAAAGAGATACTTAAGATATATGATAAAAGTAAGAGAAAATATTTTAAAAAAAAGAATGTTTTTTATAGACCATGGGGGAGTTATTTAAATTTATTTGAAGGAAAAGAGTTTTTAATTAAAGAATTATCTGTAAAACCTAAAGGTATATTAAGTCTTCAAAAACATCATCACAGAGCAGAACATTGGTTAGTTACAAAAGGTAATCCACGAATAACTTTAAATAAAAATATCATTAATAAAAAACCTGATGAGCATATATTTATTCCATTAGGAGCAATTCATAGAATACAAAATCCTGGAAAAAAACCTGTAAAAATTATGGAAGCTCAAGTTGGTTCAATTCTAAAAGAGACTGATATTGTTAGATATCAAGACATTTATGGTAGAGCAAATAAACTTTAATTAAATTGTAATAATCTATAAATATTTTTGTCATCAACATTAATTATAAAATTCTAATAAAATTTTAAATTATAAAACATCTTTATTTCCCCTTAATTTTAAAATTTTGTTGATTAACTACTTTCCCCTTTTTTAATTACAAAAAGGGGAAAGAAGATTTAGAAATTAATTATTTACAGATGCGGAACTCTCGATAGTCTTCTTTTTAGCTAGTTTTTTTGTTTTTTTTTCAGCAACTCTTTTTTCAATACTTGCAATTTTAATATTAATTTTAGATAATTTTTTTTCTTTTAAATTGATCTTATTTTTAAGTTTTTCTATTAACTTGATAACCTTTTTTTTTCTTTTTTCATTTTTCTTTAACTTTTTACTCATAATGACCTCCTGTGTAATTTTATAATAATTATATTTAAATTAAATATCTTAGTAAAATGATTTTTTGATAAATTCTCTTATTTAAAAGTTATGCTGTTAATATGTTAAAATATTTTCCTGATTTCCTTAATTCTACGTTATCACAATATTGATATTTATCACCATCAATTTGAATTGGAATTTTTTTCCCTTGTCCATCAATTTTTAGCTCACTGGAATAAGATGTTATAACACTCGTAGACTTCGATAAATCTCCAAAAAAAATAATCAAATAAATATAATAAAGTATTTTTATTCTTGTAAGGTCTTTGAATACATAAGTAATAATTTTGTTATCAAATATATTTGTTTTATTAATTTTGTAGTGACCCGCATAATAATTGGTATTAGAACATAACACCCAGTCAGCTATATGATTTTGACCATCTATGTTAACTTTTAATTTTTGATTTTTCATTAACAAAAATTTTTGCAATCCTTTATATCCAAAAATAATTTTACCTAACAGTTTTTTTAGAGAACTATTAATTGAATGGACTATCGTTGCATCCCAACCTATACCTGCCATTAAAATAAAATAATCATTATTGATTTTTACTAAATTAGTTTGTTTTAAATTGTTTGATTGTAAAATTTGAACAATTTTACTTATTTTTTTACTCATATTTAGTTCAGCTTGAAGTAAATTAGCAGTTCCAGCTGGTATATAACCAATAGCAAAATCTTTTTTTGGAACAAAATTATTTTTAATAAGTTTGTTTATTGCAAATGATACTGAACCATCGCCTCCAGCAACTACAAGTCTATCTATATTTAACTTAGAAATATTTTTAAATACTGCCTCTGCTTTATCCACGCTCTCAGTTTCAAAAAAAGAAACATCGTTATACTTAGAAAGTTCATCAGAAATTTTTTTTATAAATTTAGATTTTCTGCCAGAGGAAGCGTTTTTGTTGTAAATAATGCAATATTTCATAATAAATTTTAATATTTCCTTAACATTACTATGGCACAAAGAATTAAACGATTCTAGTGCAAATTGAATTAAAAAAAAAGGATTAAATGAAACCTATATTAAAATACAAAAGTATATTCATTTCAGATGTGCATCTTGGTACTAAAGGTTGCCAAGCAAATAAATTGCTTGAATTTTTTAAAAATACAAGATCAGAAAAACTTTACTGTGTAGGCGATATAATAGATGTTTGGGCACTTCAAAAAAATTTTTATTGGCCACAAGAACATAATGACGTAATTCAAAAAATATTAAGAAAAGCAAGACATGGAACAGAAGTTTACTACGTTATAGGTAATCATGATGAAGTGTTTCGAAAATTTATTCCTATGCATTTTGGACAGATAAAAATGATCAATAGAGTAATTCATCAGTCTGTTTTAAATAAAAAATATTTAGTTGTTCACGGTGATGCTTGGGATGGTGTTATGAGATATGCCAAATGGTTGTCGAAGTTAGGCGCAATAGCCTATGAAATGCTATTGAAATTAAATGTAGTGATTAACTTTTTTAGACGTCTAAGAGGTAAAGGCCAGTGGTCTTTAGCAAAGTTTCTTAAATATAAGGTAAAAAATGCAGTTAAATATATGGGAGAATACGAAAAAACAATTGCAGAATATGGAAAGAAAAAAAAATTTGATGGAATAATCTGTGGGCATATTCATCATGCCCAAAATGAAAATTATGATGGTGTTAATTATTTAAATTGTGGAGACTGGGTTGAGTCTTGTACTGCCTTAGTTGAAAACTTTGATGGAACGTTTGAAATAATTTATTGGGATAAATTAAGAGAAGAATTTTCAGATAGTCGTAATAATTCAGATAAAGAAGTAATTGAAACTCCAGGTCTGAAAAAGGCATCATAATGAAAATATTAATTGTAACAGACGCTTATTTTCCACAAGTAAATGGTGTGGTAAGAACTTTAAATGAAACAGGAAAAAAACTTGAAGCAATGGGTCACGAAGTTGAGTATTTAAATCCCCAACTTTTCTTCACTGTGCCAATGCCTAAATATAATGAAATAAGACTTTCTGTGAATATTTGGCCAAGAGTAAGTCATTTAATAAAAAAAATAAATCCTTCAGCCATACATATAGCTACCGAAGGTCCTTTAGGATTTATGGCAAGAAGATATTGTCTTAAAAATAATCTAAAGTTTACCACAAGTTTTCACACAAGATTTGATAAATATATGAAATTATATTTACCTTGGGTTCCTGAAAAATTATCACAGAAATTCCTAAGCAACTTTCATAACAAAGCAGAAAAAATTTTGGTTACAACCGAATCTATGAAAAAAGAACTAATTCAAATTGGAGTAGATGAAAGTAAAATGGTTGTTTGGACAAGAGGTGCTGATCATGGATCGTTTAAAAATCCAAAAAAAATCAATTTAGAATATAAAAGGCCTATATGGATATATGTAGGTCGAGTGGCTATTGAAAAAAATATTCGTGCTTTTTTAAATCTAAAATTAGAAGGAACAAAACTTCTTGTTGGTAAAGGACCAGATATTGAAAAGTTAAAAAAAGAATTTCCAGATGCTCACTTCTTGGGTGAAAAAACTAATGGTGAATTAGCTTCATATTTTACATCATCTGATGTTTTTGTCTTTCCAAGCAAAACAGATACGTTTGCAATTGTAATATGTGAATCCCTCAGTTGTGGTACACCAGTTGCAGCATTTCCTGTTCCTGGTCCTAAAGATATTTTCAAAGATAGTGAAATTAATTGTTTAGATGAGGATTTAGAAAAATCCGCAATGAAAGCTCTAAAAGTTGAAAGAGAAAAGTGCCTAGAATACTCTAAAAACTTTACTTGGGATAAAACCGCAGAAATTTTTATTAATAATATCTCCCCTAATTAAGTAACTAAAATTTAAATAATTGCATATTAAATTTTTAATATGTTAATTATATACTTAACTTTTAGAACATCATGATTGGCCTCTTTGAAATACTATTAATCTGTGTAATTATATTTCTACTAATAATAATTTATTCAAACAGAAATAAAAAAAATACTGATGATAAAATTATTATTTCAAAGTATGAAAAGGATGATAGCAAAACATTTATATTAGATGAATTAGAGGATCAATTTATAGCATTAGATAAATTAAATATTGTAAAATATGCCAATCCAAGTGCCGAAAAAAGATTTGGTAAAAATATTTTAAATACACATCTCGGCACAATTTTAAGAAATCCTAATCTAGATGAAAAAATCAGAGAAGTTAAGTCTTCAAAAAAAACCAGTAATTTAGATTTAGAAATAAATTTGCCTTCATATCAGTATTACAGAATTTATGTGATTCCTGGACCAACTGTAATTTTTACAGAAAAAGACTCTGTTGTTTTATTTTTAAAAGATCTTACTGAAATTTCAAAAGCACAAAAATTTAGAACTGACTTTGTTGCTAATGTTAGCCATGAATTAAAAACTCCTCTTGTTTCAATTAAAGGCGCTATAGAGACAATAGAGGGTCCTGCTAAAGATGACGAAATAGCAAAGATAAACTTTCTTAAAATAATCTCTTCACAAAGCAAAAGAATGGAAAATTTAATAAGTGATCTATTAATATTAAGCAGAATTGAACTCCAGGAGCATATAAGACCTGACAAACCAGTTAATTTGAAGAATGTATTGACAAAAGTAAAAGATGTTCATTTTACTAGCTTAAAAGAAAAAAATATTAATCTTGAAATTAATTTAGGTAATGTAAGTGATGTTATTGGTGATGAAGATAAATTAATAACAGTTTTTTCTAATTTATTAGACAATGCTATTAAATACTCAAAAGAAAAATCAACTATAAATATATTAGCTTCTCCAAGCAAAGGGAAACTCATAACAAAAGGAATTAAAATATCTGTATCTGATCAAGGTATTGGAATTCCCGAGGATCAAATTAACAGGGTAACTGAAAGATTTTATAGAGTAGATGTTGAAGAGAGCAGGAAAGTTGGTGGAACAGGTTTAGGTCTTGCAATTGTCAAACATATAATTTCTCAACATAGAGGTGATTACGAAATAAAAAATCTTAATGGTAAAGGAACCGAAATTAACATTCATTTACCCAGTGAATTATAAACTTAATATAATTTAACAATTTTCACAATATAATTTAATTTGTAAATAACGGATTTTTTAAATAAAATTGTTAAATGAAAAAAATAATAATAAATTTTTTTATTTTTTCTTACTTATTTTTTAATTTTATATCAAATTCTTACTCTGAAGACTCTAATAAAAAAGACATTACAACACTTTTAAGAAACCAACAACTTACTGTATTTGATATTGGTATTTTTAGAATGAAAAATGACTTAGAAAATACGAAAAGCACTGTCAATAAACATTTTCCATCTGACAAAGTAAATGTTGATCATATCTATACTGAGGTTTTAACTTCATTCTGGAGAGATACAATTGATTTGATTGTATCAATCCCAATGAACAAAAACTTAAAAAAAGAAAATTATATGTCTGACATGCATAGATGTAAAAATATTTTCTTTTCTGTAAGAGATCATTTGTTAAGAAAACAAAATGAGAGTAATTATAATTTTAATAGGGCCTCAAGTTATATAATTACTACTTTTTCTACCCCCACAAGTTGGCCTTCATGGAAATATGATCAAAATCAAGTAAAAGACCTTATATCAATGATACAACTAGAAGTTACTTTAAGACCAACAAAGAGCTTAGCACTAAGTGAAAATGTCAGCCCAATTCGTTGTCGAGGAGATTTAGCTGCAGATAATGATACCTTAATCATCTCTAAAAAATACAACTAAAAAGTTACCTATTTAACAAAACTGTAATAAATTTGTAATACTAGAGTCCTCAATAAAATTTAATAAGCGAGTCGTTAATTAACTTTAATTCACGAAAGGATATTAAAAATGAAAAAACTAACTATAGTCCTTGCTTCAATAGTTGCCATTTCTGTTGCCACTATTGCTCAAGCAAGAGATCAAATCAAAATAGTTGGATCATCTACTGTATTCCCTTACGCAACAATAGTTGCTGAAAGATTCGGGCAAACTGGATTTAAAACACCAGTAATCGAGTCAACTGGTACAGGTGGTGGTGCAAAATTATTTTGTGCAGGTGTAGGAGAAGCTCACCCTGATATAACAAATGCATCAAGAGCAATGAAAGATAAAGAAAAAGCTCTTTGCAAAAAAAATGGTGTTAATGACATTGTTGAAGTTATTATCGGTAACGATGGTATTACTTTAGCATACAGTGTTGATGCTGAACCAGTAAACTTCACTAAAGAACAACTTTGGAAAGCTTTAGCAAAACACTCAGTTGTTGATGGTAAATTAGTAGACAACATATACAAAACATGGGATCAAATAGATCCAAGTTTACCAAAACAAAAGATTTCAGTTATGATTCCCCCAGGAACATCCGGAACAAGAGATGCTTGGAATTCGTTAGTAATGAAAAAAGGTATGCCTAAAGAGGCTAAAGCATTATACAAAGCAGGTTTCGAAGCTGGAAATAAAAAATATAAAAAACCACAAAAACTTTACAGAGAAGATGGTGCTGCAATTGAAGTTGGAGAGAATGATAGTTTAATTATTCAAAAATTATCTGAAGACAAAGAAATGTTTGGTTTCTTTGGATTTAGTTACTTCTTAGCTGCTAGAGATAAATTGCAAGCTGCAAGTATAGAAGGTGGTCAACCATCATTAGAATCTATCCAAGACTATAGTTATGCTGTTGCTAGACCATTATTCTTTTACGTAAAAAAAGCTCATGTTGGTGTAATTCCAGGATTACATGAATTTGTAAAAGAATTCACTACAACTAAAGCTATTGGTAAAAGAGGTTACTTAGCGGAAATAGGACTTGTTCCACTTGATGCTGAAACTTACAGAACAGTTAGAGATAATTCGAAATCTCTTACTGCAATGTCAATGGAGTAATATAATATTTGTTAATAAACTCAAAAGGGGCCCTATTAAATGGGCCCTTTTTTTTGTATAAATCTAAAGGAGCCAATAATTGAATTCAGTAATATTTTTAACAATCGTTCTTTTAGCTTTATCCAGTTACTTCTTTGGAAGAAAAAAAGCTATTTTAATTCAATCTAACAAACGGTTAACAGCTCTTCCAAAATTTTATGGATACTATCTTGCTATATGGTGTGGCGCACCTGCTTTTCTTTTGTATGCTTTATGGTCGATATTTGAACCTAGCATAGTAAGATTTTTTATACTTAGTGATTATTCTTCGCAAGGACTTCTAGAAGGAGAGTTGAATTTATTTTATGAAAAAGTAAAATCACTTTCTCGAAACCAGTATTCAGGAGAACTTACTGCAGAGTTACAAAGATCAGCAGAAAAATATTTAAACTTTAGAGACATAGCAAAGTGGTCTAAGGTCGTTATAGTCTTATCATTACTAATTGCATCAACAGGTTATGCGTATACAAAGATTTCAAACAACACTAAAACAAGAGAACCAGTTGAAATATTTCTTAAAGGAGTATTTTTTTTATCATCACTGGCAGCGATATTAACAACCATTGGTATTATTTTTTCCCTTTTGTTTCAAACAATAGAATTTTTTCAAGTTATCCCACTATTTGATTTTGTATTTGGAATGCACTGGTATCCTGCAAAAGCTTTTGTTCGAGATGCAAGTGAAGCACTTGATCCATCAATGTATAGTGATACTTTTGGTGCAGTTCCGATATTTGCAGGCACCTTTTTTATAGCTTTGATTGCAATGTGTGTTGCAATACCAATTGGTTTGTTAAGTGGTATATATATGGCGGAATATGCGAGCAAACGTTTAAGACAATATGCCAAACCTGTCATTGAAATTTTAGCAGGAATTCCAACTGTTGTTTATGGTTTTTTTGCTGCTTTAACAGTTGGACCTTTTTTAAAAGACCTTGGATTATCATTAGGATTAGAGGTGTCAGCAGAAAGCGCACTGGCAGCCGGTGGTGTTATGGGAATTATGATTATTCCATTTATATCAAGCTTAAGTGACGACGTAATTACAAGTGTTCCTCAAAATCTTAGAGATGGTAGCTATGCCATGGGAGCAACAAAATCTGAAACAATAAAAAGAGTAATCTTTCCAGCTGCTTTACCTGGAATTGTTGGATCTATTTTATTAGGTGTTTCTAGAGCTATTGGTGAAACAATGATTGTTGTAATGGCATCAGGGTTGGCAGCAAACCTAACTCTTAATCCGTTAGAGTCCACTTCAACAATAACTGCTCAAATTGTTGTTATCTTAATTGGTGATCAACAATTTGGGGATCCGAAAACCCAAGCAGCTTTTGCATTGGGATTAAGTTTATTTATAGTTACTTTAGTTTTAAATATTGTTGCCTTATCTGTTGTGAAAAAATATAGAGAGAAATATGAATAAAGAAGAACGTTTAATTAAAAGATACAAAGCTGAAAAAAGATTTCAATTTTACGGTAAAGCTGCAATATTTATGGCTTTATTATTTCTAGTGGTATTTCTAACAAAGATATTTTCTACTGGTTACACAGCATTTCAAAAAACATGGTTGGTAATACCAGTCAATTATAATGCAGATTTATTATATTTGGATCCAGATAAAAAACCAACAACCGAAGATATTAATGATGCAGACTTTTATGAGTTTGGGATAGAAACATTTATCACTCTCGATCCAGACGCAAGTGAGGATCAAATTATGGAATTAAAAAAAATGTTTGCATTTACTTTTGAGAGAGAATTAAAATATTATCTTCTAGACAATCCTGATAGCTTTGGAAAAACAGTTGATGTAAAATTAACAGCCTCTGACGACTTAGATCAAGTATTTAAAGGAAATTATCCAAGAGATATACCTGAAAATAGAAGAAGAGCATCTGATTATCAATTAAAAATTTTTGATAAATTAAATGAAGATGGAAGAGTTATAAGTGAATTTAATGCCAGTTTTTTTACAAATGCTGATTCTAGAGAAGCTGAGTTAGCGGGAATAGCAAGCTCATTTATGGGTTCATTATTTTCCATACTTGTCTGTCTGTCAATTGCCTTTCCTGTTGCCTTACTAGCTGCAGTTTATCTAGAAGAATTTGCACCAAAAAATAGATTTACAGATTTTATTGAAGTAAATATCAATAATCTAGCAGCAGTTCCTTCAATTGTTTTTGGATTATTAGGATTAGGTGTTTTATTGGCTGTATTTGGTTTACCTAGATCAACACCCTTAGTTGGAGGTATAACCCTTTCATTAATGACTCTTCCAACAATTATAATAGCAGCCAGAGCATCATTGAAGGCTGTTCCACCCAGTATAAGAGAAGCAGCTTTAGCAATGGGAGCTAGCAGAATGCAAACGACGATGCATCATACCGTGCCATTGGCTTTACCTGGAACTTTATCAGGTACTATAATTGGCTTAGCTCAAGCATTAGGTGAAACAGCGCCTTTAATATTAATTGGAATGGTTGCTTTTGTTAACACAATACCAGGAACCCCTATGGATCCAGCAGCTAGCTTGCCCGTTCAAATCTATATATGGGCGGAGAGTGCCGAAAGAGGATTTGTAGAAAAAGTGTCTGCTTGCATAATGGTATTATTATTTTTCCTAATTTTTATGAATTTAGGAGCACAATTAATTAGACATAAATTTGAAAAGAAATGGAACTAAAATATGAATAAAATAGAAGCAAAAAATGTTGATGTCTATTATGGAGCGAAACAAGCTTTATTTGATATCAATATGGATATCGAAGCAAATAAAGTAACTGCTCTTATTGGACCTTCTGGTTGTGGTAAATCAACATTCTTAAGATGTCTAAATAGAATGAATGATGTGATCGATATTTGTAAAGTCAGTGGTGTCGTAAAAATTAATGACTATGACATAAATCAAAAAGATACAGATGTTGTAAGGCTTAGAGAAAAAGTTGGAATGATTTTTCAAAAACCAAATCCTTTTCCAAAAACCATTTATGAGAATATTTCTTATGGACCTGAGATACATGGGATAGCTCAATCTAAAAGTGAAATGGATAATATTGTTGAAGAGAGTTTGAGAAAAGCAGCACTTTGGGAAGAGGTAAAAGACAGAATTCACGAACCAGGTACTGGTTTATCAGGTGGACAACAACAAAGACTTTGTATTGCAAGAACAATATCAATTAAGCCAGAGGTAATACTCATGGATGAGCCATGTTCAGCTCTTGATCCAATTGCGACAGCACAAATAGAGGAGCTAATTGATGAATTAAGAAAGGAACATACTATAATAATTGTTACTCACTCAATGTCCCAAGCTGCAAGAGTCTCTCAAAATACTGGTTTTTTTCACCTTGGCAAATTGATTGAAGTAGGTTCTACTGATAAGATATTCAAGAATCCGACTCAACAACAAACGCAGGATTACATAACAGGAAGGTTTGGATAATGAATGAAAAACCACACACAGTAAAATCTTACGAAGACCAATTAAAAAAATTAAACAATGATTTAGTTGAAATGGGGGCAAATTGCGAAACCGCTTTAGGTAAAGCAATGAAAGCAATATCAACAAATGATCATAACCTTGCTGATGATGTTATAAACTCAGATGTAGCTATAGATAATTTTGAGTCTCAGATAGAGAATGAGGTAGTAAATTTAATTGCTTTAAGACAACCAATGGCTGTGGATCTTAGAGAAACAGTTGCAGCTCTAAAGATGTCTTCAGACTTAGAAAGAATAGGTGATCTTGCCAAAAATATTGCAAAAAGAACAAAACTTATAAATACGCATTTGCCAAATAATTTAATTGAAGCAATGAATAGAATCTGCATTTTGGTTCAAAAACAATTAAAAATTGTTTTAGACTCTTATCTAAGTAGATCAAGCGATGTAGCTCGAACAGTATGGGAGAGTGATGAACAAGTTGATGATTTAACAAATAAATGTATGGAAGAAGTCATCTCATTACTTAAATCAAATATGGAAAATATTGAATATGGCTCACATCTTTTATTTGTAACTAAAAATATTGAAAGGATAGGAGATCATACAACCAACATTGCTGAGCAAGTATTTTATCTAGTTACAGGTGATTATTTAGAGGGAGAAAGACCTAAGGGTAGCGATTCAGAATTAACAAAGTAATGAGTGCACACATATTTATTGCAGAAGATGAGGCGCCAATTTCAACCTTATTAAAATATAATTTAGAAAAAGAAGGTCATAAGGTTTCTTCAAGTGAAAATGGAGAGGACTCTTTAAAATCAATAAAACAAAAAATGCCAGACTTAATCTTATTAGATTGGATGTTGCCAGATTTATCAGGTGTTGAAATATGTAAACAGTTAAAAAGGGATAAAAAATATAATGACATTCCAATTATTATGCTTACTGCAAAAGGGGAGGAGGAAGATAAATTAAAAGCATTTGAAACTGGAGCCGATGATTACGTCACTAAACCATTTAGCCAAAAAGAATTAAATGCAAGAATTAAATCTTTGTTAAGAAGGGCTAAACCTTTGTCATCAACTGATGTTGTGGAATTTAAAGACCTTAAAATTGATAGATTAGCAAAAAGAGTTTATAGAAATAATAAGGAAATAATTTTGGGACCCACAGAATTTAAATTATTAGATTTTTTTATCAAAAATCCAAAAAGAGTTTATTCAAGAGAACAATTGTTAAATAATGTTTGGGGTGAAAATATTTATGTAGAAAGTAGAACGGTTGATGTTCACATAAGAAGATTGAGAAAAGTTTTAAATGTAAGTGGATTAGAAAGTTTAATTCGCACAGTGAGATCTGCAGGCTATTCGTTAGATAACTAAATCTTTAGGCCTTACAAATTCAGAAATAATTCCTTTCTCTTCAATATTTATCCAATCATTTGTATCGAAAACTATTTTAGCAAATGCACAAGTTGGGAATTTATAATTTAATAGTTTAAAATTACTATTATCTTTGTTTTTAGTTAATTTTATAACTAAATTTTTAAGAGCAGGTTCATGATTTATTAGCAATACTCTCTTAAACCTTTTATGGATATTTTTTATATACCCTATAATTTCATTTTCATTAACTAAATAAAGCTTTGAGGAACTTTTAATTTTTTTTGGTTTATTTATTTTATTCAGTATTAAATTTAGAGTTTTTTTTGTTCTTTTTGATGAAGATAAAAGCACATAATCAAAGGAATATTTTTTTTTAACAAAAAATTCACTTATAATTTTTGCACTTTTGATGCCTCTTTTATTTAGTGGTCTTTCAAAATCACTTAAATTTGGGTCTTCCCAACTAGATTTTGCATGTCTCATGACATATAATTCGCGCATTAATTCTAAATATATGACTGCATTAAAAAAACAAGACAAAGAAGAGCTTAAATCCAATTATATAAATAGAGAATTATCATGGTTAAAATTTAACGATAGAGTTCTTTTAGAGGCGCAAAATATTGAAAATCCTCTTTATGAGAGAGTAAAATTTTTATCTATTGCAGGCTCAAATTTAGACGAATTTTTTATGGTTCGAGTTGCTGGACTATACAGTCAAATTAAACAAGAAGTCGACTCACTAAGTTCAGATGGACTAACACCTGAAGAACAGATGGAGATGGTTATCAATGATACAAAAAATCTATTAAATAAACAAAATACCATATTTAATAATTTATCAAATCAGCTGAAGAGAAATAATATTTTATTAACTAAGCCAGAAAACCTTAACACAAAAGAAAAAAAGAAATTATTAGAAATATTTAACGAAGAAATTTATCCTCTACTTACACCATCAGCGATTGATCCTTCTCATCCTTTTCCATTTATTATTAATCAAGGTAGAGCTTTAGTTATGAAGCTGAAGAAAAAGAAAAAAAAGAGAATTCTTAATTCAATTATCGTAATTCCTAAAGCTTTATCAAGATTTATTGAAATAGATGGAGGAAAATCATTTAAGAAATTTTTAGTTCTAGACGATGTTATTGGTTACTTTGCCTCTGAAATTTTTCCAGATCATTTATTAGAAAAGAAAATGATATTTAGAGTAATAAGAGATAGTGATGTAGAAATTCAAGAAGAGGCTGAGGATTTAGTCAGATCATTTGAACTAGCATTAAAGCGAAGAAGAACTGGTGATATTGTTAGATTAGAAATTTTAGAAAAAAGCGACAAAGAACTTATAAAATTTATAACAAATAAATTAGAAATTAATCCAAATTATATTTATGAAGTAGCAGGTTTAGTTGGAATCCAGGATATAGACCAAATTTGTAAAATTAAAAATTCTAAATTAAAATTTAAAAACTTTACACCAAGAGACGTAGAAAGATTAAAAGAATACAATAATAATTTTTTTGAGACAATTAAGAAAAAAGACCTAATAGTTCATCATCCATTTGAAACTTTTGATGCTGTAATTGAATTTTTAAATCAAGCGGCTATAGATAAAAAAGTAATTGCTATTAAACAAACATTGTATAGGACTACTTTAGATTCACCAATTGTTAAAGCATTAATTAGCGCTTCCGAAAATGGCAAAACAGTTACTGCTTTAATTGAAATCAAAGCCAGATTTGATGAAGAAGCAAATATACAGCTGGCAAGAAGTCTTGAAAAAGCTGGAGTTCAAATTGTTTATGGTTTTGCAAAATACAAAACACATGCTAAATCATCACTAATACATCGACGTGAGGGTGGTAAAATTCAAACATATTTCCATTTGGGCACTGGCAATTATCATCCTGTAAATGCAAAAATATACACAGACTTATCTCTATTTAGCTCTGATAAAAAAATGGCTACAGATGTAGAAAAATTCTACAATTACGTGACTGGATATTCTAAACCAAAAAATTTAAATAAAATTTCCATTTCACCTGTAAATTTAAGAAAAACTTTAAATCAGAATATAGATAAGGAAATAAGTAATGCAAAAAAAGGGAAACACGCTGAGATTTGGGCTAAAATGAATTCATTAGTTGATCCACAAATAATTGATAAATTTTATGAGGCTTCTAGTGTCGGTGTAAAAGTCTCTTTATTTGTAAGAGGTGTATGTTGTTTAAGACCTGGTATTAAAAATAAATCGGAAAATATTACTGTAAAAAGTATCATTGGAAGATTTCTTGAACACTCAAGAATTTATTGTTTTGCAAATGGAAAAGTTATGCCCAACAGAAATGCAAAAGTTTATATTTCATCTGCAGATTTGATGCCAAGAAATCTAGATAGAAGAGTCGAACTTCTCGTGCCAATTGAAAATCAAACTGTGCATGAACAGGTTTTAGACCAAATAATGATGGCCAATTATCTAGACACGAATCAGAGCTGGGAACTTTATCCTGATGGAAATTATCAAAAAATTAAATATAGTCGAAAATATTCTTTTTCTGCACATGATTATTTCATGAATAATCCAAGTTTATCAGGAAGAGGAAAGGCAAAACTAAAAATTAAACCTAAAAAATTAAACTTAAGGTTGGTTAAAGATGGAACTTAAAGTAATTAAAAATAAGCAAAATTTAAAATTAAGACAATCAAAATTAGCTATTATTGATATAGGTTCAAATTCTATAAGAATGTTAATTTACGATGATTTTACATCATCTAGAGTACCTTTTTTTAATGAAAAAGCAGTTTGTGAACTTGGTAAAAACTTAGATAAATCAAAAAAACTTCATAAATCAGGCAAGATATATGCTTTAAAAGTTTTAAAAAGATTTTCAGAAATTCTTAATGTTTCAAAAATTAATAACCTTAAAATTATTGCAACAGCTGTATTAAGAGAAGCTACAGACGCAAAGCCCTTTATTGAAGAAGTAGAATACTTATTTAAAAAAAATATAAATATTTTAACTGGTGAAGAAGAAGCTGAATCATCAGCTGAAGGAGTTAAAATTGGATTTGAGAATGTGGATGGACTTGTTGCTGATTTAGGTGGTGGAAGTTTAGAGCTTGCTAGAGTTGAAAACAATGTTGTAACAAATAAAACATCACTTCCAGTTGGTGTATTAAGGTTAATCAACAATCCTATTGTTAAAAAAAGAAATTTACCTAAATATCTCAAAAATCTTTTAAGAGATGAAAAATGGTTATCTAAAAAAAAATTTAATAATTTATATTTGGTGGGAGGTACGTGGAGAGCTTTGTTTAAATTACACTTATTTCAAAATGAATATCCAGTCCATATTATTCATCAATACTCAATAGAAAATGAAAAACTTACAAAATTTTTAGAAAAAATTTCTTCATTTAATAAATCTAAATTGAAATCAGTTGAATACATATCAAAGTCTAGAACGCCTTATCTTCCTTATAGCTCAATAATTCTAGAAGAAATTATGAACATAGCAAATCCAAAAAATGTTATTTGCTCAATTAGCGGTATTAGAGAAGGATCTCTTGCCAAAGATTTATTTAAAAACTCAGATAGTAATTTTGTTTTTAATAAATCATTAGAGCATATTTCAAAAAAAAGAGGCGATTTAGGATCTACATATAAGAAATATTTTCATTTTATAAAACCTATATTTGAGGGAAATGAGCATTTTAATCAAAAATTGCTTCATCTATCTTGCGTACTAAGTCATATGGATTGGGGTTTGGGAGCATTCCAAAAAGCAGAGTTGGTTTTTCAAGAAACATTAAATACGCCTTTATTAAAACTTTCACATAAAGAAAGAATACAATTGGCACTTTCTTGTTACTGGAGATATTGCAGTATAAAATACAACCCAAAGATAGAATACTTAACGTTTTTAAATAACAACGAGATATATTCATGCAAACAAGTTGGTGCAGCCTTAAGATTTGCTAATTCTCTTACATCAATATCTACAATTTTTTTAGAAGAATTTAAACTTTATAAAAGAGGAAATGCTGTTTTTTTAAAAATACCTTCGCAGCATCAAGAGATAATCTCAAAACAAGTTACGAAAAAATTCAAAGCTTTAGCAAGAGAATTATTTTTAGATCCTAGGGTAATTTATTCAAATTAATTTAATGTTAATTTAAATTAGATTTAATATTTTATTAATTTATCAGTAATATTTCATCATTAATTACATTAATGAAATCATTATTCTTCTCTTATAAAAGGTGCTTACTTTGTAGGCACCTTTATAACTTTAAAAAATGAAGCCACATGAGAGGCATTACAAAATTTTTCATTTAAAATTAATTTGTTTATTTCTTCTTTAGACAGAAAATGAATTTTAATAGCTTTCTCAGGTCCTTTTTTTTTAATTATTCTATTTGAATAATAGCAGTATATTTTAGTTGTTAACCTTCCTGGCTCACAATTAATTGTAAATAATTTTTTTGGTCTTCCTAATATTTTATATCCTGTTTCCTCATAAAATTCTCTACAAGCAGCACTTATAGAATTTTCTCCTTTATCAATCATACCAGATGGAAATTCATAGCTGATTTTATTAACTGGAATTCTTTTTTGACTAACTAGAACAAAAACGTTTTTCTTAATTTCCGCAACTACCAAAGATAAATCAGAGGTTTTTAAGAAATGATAATATTCTTTTTTTTTGAATGGCTTATTAATTAAAGTTATATTATTTGTAAGCTTAATATTTTTCAAATAATTCATAAGTTATTATATTTTAATAATATTAAAGATATTTTACAGATAAAGTAATTATATTGTTTTTTCTTTAATTAATTTAGAGACTTTGTTTATTTGATTTATTGTATCAGTATTCATTGGGTTTATATATGAAGCTTCTAAATAACTAGTGTAGGCTTTTTCGTAATCTTTCATTTCCATGTATACTTGTCCTTTTCCAATTAGAGCACCGAAATGCCTGCTTTCAAGTTTTAAGACCATATCAATATCTCTAAGTGATTTTTTATACTTACCCATAAAATATAAAGATGTTGCACGTCTATTCCAAGCTTCAGCCCAATTAGGATCTTTTTCTATAATTTTACTAAAAATCCTATATGCCCTTATATAATTTCCATTTTGAACTAGTCTTGAACCTTCTTTTAAATCAATAGTTAATTGAAAATTAGATGGATGTGTTTCCCACAAATTCCATATGCTTTTTTCTAAAATTTTTGCTTCACTTTGTGTATTACAATCTTTTAACTTACTCAAAAGTTTGTTTAAATCTAACTCATCTGTTTTTGCTGCTGAAGTCAAACATACTGTTGAAATTATCAATAAGAAATTTAGTATTTTCAGCATATGTAATAAATCTGTAATATTTTTGTAACATTAATAAAACAAGTTAAAATCAAGATAAACAGCAATAAAATCAGTATTATTATTCAATTAAAGATATGATTAATTTCAAATATTAAATTTTAAATAAAAGATTCGAAAAAAAACATATGAAAAATTCCAATATAGAAGGAATTGTATTTGATTTAGCTGGTACATTAATAGATTTTGGAAGCCTTGCGCCATCTCAAGTTCTTATAGAATTATTTGATAGGTTTGGAATTAAAATTACACGAAAACAAGCCATAGGACCAATGGGTATTGAAAAACGAGCCCATATAAAAGCATTGCTAACAACAAGAAAAATTAATTCGCAGTGGAAAAAAAAATTTAAATCAAAACCAACAGATAAAGATATTGATAAATTGTTTAAACTTTTTAATCCAGAATTAAAAAAAATAATTAAGAAACATTCAAAATTTATATCAGGAAGTAAAAAAACTTTAGATTTTATAAAAAACAAAAAAATAAAAATAGGAATCAATACCGGATATTCAGAAGAAATTCTAAATGTTATATTGCCAGAACTAAAAAAACAAAGATTTATACCTGATGTGTCATATAGTTCTTCATACACAAAAATTGGAAGACCCTCAGCTGAAATAATATATAAAATTTTTTCTGAATTAAATATTACCAAGGGATCAAATTGTATAAAAGTTGATGACACTATTCCTGGATTGTTAGAGGGAGTAAATGCTGGGATGTGGGTAGTGGGTGTTATATTTTCAGGTAATGAATTTGGTAAAACAGAAGTCGAATTTAATAGACTTTCTTTTAAAGATAAAACTAAATTTAGAAAAAAGATCAAGAATAAATTTAAGAAAGTAGGCGCTCACTATGTAATAGATACAATTAAAGATTTACCTAAAATTATCAAAATAATTCAAACTAGAATTAAATAAAATTACTTAATGAAAAGCATTTTTTAAGACCGTGGAAATTAAAAAAGCTTCTTTTTGTGTGTCCATGGACCTTTTTTTGTTTTAGGTAAAAATTTTTCAAGATCAATAAGGACTTTTTCAGACAATTTTCTGTAGGTGGTAAGTTTTCCTCCATAAATATTCAATAAAGGTAATTTTTTTATAATTTTTAAATCAAAAACATAATCTCTTGTGACTTTTGAGGCTGTTTTAAAATCTTCAATTAGAGGTCTTATCCCAGAATATGTATCTACGATGTCCTTTGATGTTATTTGTTTTTTTAAGTAATTATTTACTGAACTAATTAAATATCTAATTTCTTTTTTTGATATTCCTTTATTTTCAGGTGATTTCACCTCTTCTTCAGTTGTTCCAATTAAAGAAAACTTCCCTTTATAAGGTATTACAAATATTATTCTTTTATCAGTATTTTGAAATGTGAACGCAACATTTTCTTTGTACAATTTTTTTGTAATAATATGACTTCCTTTAACCAATCTAATTTTTTTCTTAGATTTAATTTTTATATTTTTATTTAAGGTTTCATTTATCCACGGTCCAGATGCATTAATCAAAATTTTTGACTTTACTTTTTCACCATTTTCAAGACTAATAATCCATTCATTGCCAATAATTTCAGCTTTTTTAACTTTGTTGTATTCTAGTATTTTAGCGTTATTTCTTTTTGCATCTTTGGTATTTAATTTCGTTAATTTTTTATCGTCAATTTGTATGTCAAAATATTGAAAACCAGTTTTGTATTTTTCTTTAAGAATATTTGAAAATTTTTTTCTAAGATCAAATGTTTTTGATTTTGGTATATTACTTTTACCACCTAAATTATC
The DNA here is from genome assembly GCA_902576395.1 of uncultured Pelagibacteraceae bacterium. Taxonomy (GTDB): domain Bacteria; phylum Pseudomonadota; class Alphaproteobacteria; order Pelagibacterales; family Pelagibacteraceae; genus Pelagibacter. The sequence goes on along the minus strand of CACGVB010000001.1, from coordinate 101,722 downwards.
GTACAAAAATAAACCAATTTTAATTAACCAGGCTGGTCGAATTTTATCTGCATAAGGAATTATAAAAGGAATGGGTTTTGAAATATGTTTAGCAATTTTATAAACAATTTCTCTTTCTTTTAAAGATTCTCTAACTAATTTGAATTCATAATTTTCTAAATAACGAAGACCACCATGTATTAATTTCGTTGACCAGGATGAAGTTGCTCCACCAATCTCACCTTTGTCAGCTAAACAAACTGATAAACCTCTACCCGCAGCATCCCTTGCAATACCTGCACCGTTTATACCGCCACCTATTATGAATAAATCGAATATTTTAGACATTTAAATTATGATTTGTTTTAAAATATACAACCTCCTTTAGAAACATTATATATTTTTACATTTAAGTAATCAAAATTTAACGATACTTTAATATAAATAATTTATTCATTATAATTAATAAATAAACAAAGAGGTAAAATGAAAAAAATATTGAGTGTTTTAACAATTCTATTTACTTTCTCTTTTACATCACACAGTTATTCAAAGACAGAAATTCATTGGTGGTATGGAAATAGTGGATTTCTTGGTGATGTAATTATTGAAATTGCAAATAGATTTAATGCTTCACAAGATGAATACACCGTCATTCCTACAGGTAAAGGAAGTTATGAAGATAACATGGCGGCAACTATAGCTGCATTTAGAGCAGGAGACCAACCACACTATTCACAGGTTTACGATGCTGGTGCTGCAATTATGGTAGCTCAAGTTAAAAATGGCGTTGTGATTGGTTTTGAAGATATGGCTGAGAAATATGGAATTAAAGTAGATGCAGATAATTATATTCCTGGAATTAAAAACTTCTATGCTGACTCTGATGGAAAAATGATAGGTGTTCCTTTTAATAGTTCAACTTGCTTAATGTATGCAAATATGGACATATTGAAAGAAGTAGGAATAGAATCAGTTCCAAAAACTTATGAAGAATTTGAGGCTATGGCTCCAAAAATTAAAGCTGCTGGATATATTCCTTTAGTTCAAAGTCACTTTCCTTGGATCTGGACAGAAAATTTCTTTTCAAGACATAATCTACTTATGACAGATGGAAACAATGGTTACGATGCTGTTCCGACAAAAACTTTATTTGCTGAAACAGATGCATTTGTTTATCATTGGAAAAAAGTAAAAGAATGGTACGAAAAAGGTCTCTACGGTTATAAAGGAAGAGCTTGGGGAGATAATCAAGCACCATTTATAGCAGGTGAGGCTGCTTTTTGGTTTGGATCTGCTGCATCATTTGGTGGAATGAAAGGTGTTGTTCCAAATTTTACAGTTAATCATATTCCTTATTGGGATTCAGTAACTGGTGGCAAAGAGTATCCAACATTTATTGGTGGCGCAGCAAACTGGATCTTAAATGGTCATACAGAAGAAGAGTATAAAGGACTTGCTAAATTCATAGAATTTATGGGTTCTCCTGAAATGGATTTATACTATCACAACATGACAGGTTATTCTGCTGTAACTAAAGGTGGTATAGAATTAGCTGAAACTATAAACTTTTATAGAGCTTCTCCATATCACAAAGCTGTTGGTGAACAATTAAGCTTAGAAGGTTCAACTATTCCTGGTGGATATAGAGCTGGTAACTGGCCTCAAATTCGTGAAGTAATTTACGAAAATGTTGAGCCAATGTTAAATGGCAAAATATCAATCGAAAAAGGATTAAAGAACATGGATAAGGGTGCAGCTAAATTGTTAAAACAATTTGCTAAGACTCTTTAATAAATAATATAAATTAGGAGGGTATTAATATACCCTCCTATTTATTTTATGAAAAAAGTTCAGTTTAAATCAAACTATTCACAGTATTTTTTTTTAGCACCACAGCTAGGTATTTTATTAATATTTTTATATTGGCCAATAATACAAACTTTTAGAGATGCATTTACCATGCAAGATGCATTTGGATTTGGAAGACAATTTGTATGGTTTGATAATTTTTTATTTATTTTTGATGACCCGGCTTATTTAATAGCTTTTAAGTTTACTATTATTTATAGCTTTGTGATTACACTTGTTACAGGAGCCATTGGATTGTTACTTGCTGTACAAGCCAATAATGTAATGCATGGAAAAAGTGCCTACAAAACTCTTTTGATTTGGCCTTATGCTATTGCGCCAGCGGTGGTGGGTGTTATGGCAAATTATTTTTTTAGTGAAAGATTTGGATTATTGTATCATCTATTTAACGATTTATGGGGTTTTAATTGGTATGAAAGTGTTTTTGATTCTTATATCTACTTAATAATAGCAGGATCATGGAAACAAATAAGTGCTAATTTTATTTTCTTCTTAGCCGGTCTTCAAGCAATACAAAAATCTGTTATTGAAGCATCCATAATTGATTGTAAAAGTAGTTTAAGAAGATTTTGGACAATCACTTTCCCTCTATTGATGCCCACAACTTTCTTTTTAATCATTATCAATATAACTTATGCTTTTTTTGATACTTTTGGAATAATTGACACTACAACAATTGGTGCACCCTCAGGTGAAACAAGAACTCTTGTTTATAAAGCATACATGGACGGATTTAGGGGGTTAGACTTAGGAAGTGCTGGTGCTCAATCAATTATGATGATGTTGATTGTTTTAGTTATTACAATTTTTCAATTTAGATACATAGAAGGGAAAATACATTACAATTAAAATGATTAGATATTTTTCATCAAACTTTTCTCATTTAATTCTTTTGATAGGCATTTTTATTATGATAATTCCTGTTTGGTTAATTTTTGCAAGCTCAACTCATACAGCTTCGATAATTAATACCCAAGGTCTTCAATTTTTTTTAGGAGATAAGTTTTTAGAGAATTATACAAAAGTTTTATTATATGAAGGTGGTTTTTTTAAAGAAATTACTGCATTAAAGATGTTTTTAAATAGTTTTTTAATGGCAACTGGAGTTGCGTTTTTATCAGTTATTTCATCTCTTATGACTGCATATGTCTTAGTTTATTTTAGAGTGAAATATGCAACATTATTATTTTGGATAATTTTTATTACTATACTAGTCCCTCTGGAGTTAAGAATTTTTCCTACCTATTCTGTTATGTCTACACTTAACTTAGTAAACTCATATTGGGGACTAATTATTCCAATTTCAGCTTCTGCTATAGCTACTTTATTTTTTAGGCAGTTTTATAAAACTATACCTGATGAATTACTTGAATCAGCAAAATTGGATGGTGCAAATACTTGGAGATTTTTTATTGACTTTTTAGTGCCATTGTCAAAAACAATGATTGTTGCAATGTTCATATTTATGTTTGTATTCGGTTATAATCAATATTTATGGCCGATATTAGTAACTTCTTCTGAACAATATTGGACTGTTGTCATGGGATTAAAGATGATGTCTGGATCAATTGTTAACAAATTTGCATTTGTTATCATGTCAATGATACCACCAGTATTAATTATAATTGTATTACAAAAATATTTTATTAAAGGGATCTTTCAAGACAAATGAAAATTAAATTATCACAAATTTTAGCACACATTGTACTTATACTAGGTGTTTTATTAATGGTAATTCCGATTTGGTTATCATTTGCTAGCTCTACCCACGATACTGTAACTATTTTAAAAGAGGGAATGAAATTTGGTCTTGGCGATCAATTAACAAGAAATTATAACGAAGTTTTAAATGAGAAGGGTGGTTGGTCAGAGGAAGTGACTGCTGCAAAAATGTTTATAAATAGCTTTATAATGGCTTTGGGAATTGCAACCCTTAAAGTAATTATCTCAGCAATGTCAGCTTATGCTTTAGTTTATTTTAGATTCAAATTTGCTGTACCAATTTTTTGGTTAATCTTTATTACTTTACTTGTGCCTCTGGAGGTTAGGATTTTTCCAAGTTATAAGATTGTATCAGATTTAGGTTTAACTAATTCATACACAGGTCTTGTTCTTCCATTGGTTGCATCAGCCACCGCTACCTTTTTTTTTAGACAGTTTTATAAAACTATACCTGATGAATTACTTGAATCAGCAAAATTAGATGGTGCAAATAGTTGGAGATTTTTTATAGATTTTTTAGTTCCATTATCTAAAACAATGATTGCAGCGATGTTTATATTCATGTTTGTATACGGATATAGTCAATATTTATGGCCGTTAATAATGACTACGAGTGAGGAATATTGGACTGTAGTAATGGGAATGAAAATTATATTTACTGAAAGTTATGAGGGAGTTGCTTTACCAAGAACAGCAGAGAGATTTGCTTATATTATTTTATCAATGATCCCCCCAGTTTTAGTGGTAGTATTTTTGCAAAAATGGTTCATAAAAGGATTAATTCAAACAGAGAAATAAATGAGTTTTTTAGAATTAAATAAAGTTACTAAAATCTATCCAAACGGAACTATAGCTGTTCATGAGACAAGTATGAATGTAGAAAATGGTGAATTCATGGTTTTTGTTGGACCGAGCGGATGTGGAAAATCTACTCTTTTAAGAATGATTGCTGGGTTAGAAGACATAACTGAAGGTAATATAAATCTTGATGGAATATTAATTAATAAAGTTGACCCTTCAGAGAGAGATGTTGCGATGGTTTTTCAGAATTATGCACTCTATCCTCACATGAATGTTTACAACAATTTGGCTTACGGATTAAAAAATAGAGGTATTTCAAAAGAAGATATTGAAAAAAAAGTTAATGAGGCAGCAAAGCTATTACAAATTTCTGAATACTTGCAAAGAAAACCATCCATGTTGTCAGGAGGTCAAAGGCAGAGAGTTGCTATGGGAAGAGCTATTGTAAGAAGTCCTAAAATATTTTTATTTGATGAGCCATTATCTAATTTAGATGCAAAACTAAGAATACAAATGAGGCTTGAAATAAAAAAACTTCAGCAAAAAGTTGGAGTGACAAGTATATTTGTAACTCATGACCAAGTAGAAGCTATGACCTTAGCTGATAGACTGGCAGTAATAAATAATGGCCTTATTGAGCAGCTTGGAACACCGATAGAAATTTATAATAATCCTAAATCTATGTTTGTCGCAGGATTTATAGGTTCGCCACAGATGAATTTTCTTGAAGGAGAATTAAAAAATAAAACTCTTACTTCAGAAGGTTTTGAAATTAATAATGTTACAAGTGATTTTAATGGACCAGTTATATTAGGAATTAGACCAGAGCATATGTCGCAAACTGATAAAGGTTTAATAAATTTATCTGTAGATCTGGTAGAACAATTAGGTTCAGATAATTTGATTTATGGAGAAATAAAAAATAAAAAAGATTTTTGTTTTAGATGTCCTGGAAGTCAAATTATTAAAAAAGGAAGTAAATTATCTTTGAACATAAATGATAACAATTATTATGTTTTTGATAAATCTAATGGTAATCGAGTAAATTAATTTTGATTTTATCAAAGCCAAATTATATTAAAATTTATGGCCATAGAGGCGCTAGAGGAGATCTTCCTGAAAATACTTTAGAAAGTTTTAAATATTTATTTAAAAACAATATTAATGCATACGAAACAGATATTTTGATTTCCAAAGATCTTATTCCTGTGATTACACATGACTTTAGATTAGATCCAAGTTTTACAAAAGATAATGAGGGAAATTGGATAACGGATGAAAATATAATAATATTTGACTTAAGTTACGATGAGCTTTTAAAATTTGATGTTGGGTCTTTAAATAAATTATCTAGATATGGAAGAAGATTTGTTAATAAATTTAGAAATTAAATCTACACCTGACGAGGAAAATTTAACTCCAACCCCAGAGGAAATGGTAAAACTTGTTATGAAAGAAGTAAATAAATCAAATTTACAAAATAAAATAATCATTTCTTCATTTGATTGGAGAACACTGACAGAAATCAAAAATCTTTACCCTGAAATTTCAAGAGCTTATTTAAGTTTTCAACAACAGGCAGGAATTAAAATTAAAAATACAATTTACAATAGATCTCCATGGATGAGTTACTTACCTTTTTTTGAAAAATATGAATTACCAAAAATTATAAAATCACAAGGTGGAAAGGCTTTGCATCCATACCATAAAGATATTACAAAAAAACTAGTAGATATTTCTCATCAAGAAGATTTGCCAGTGAACGTTTGGACAGTTAATGAAGAGAACGATATGTTAAAAATGATTGAGTATGGTGTAGATGGTATCATGACAGACTATCCATTAAGGCTGAAAGAACTTTGTGACAAAGAAAATATAAACTGGTTTTAGTTTATTTTAATGGATTTAAATATAGTTAATAACCAAGAGCAATTTTTAGCAGGTAAACTTAGAGGGTATACTTTAAAAGGTGCAGAAAATAAATTTGACGATAAAGGAAAACCTTTACCATTTCCAGGGTGCACAATAATTTGTAATATTCCTCTTAATACATATTTATCTGATCAAATTATTGGTTTTCAAAAAAATTTAGAAAATTTTAATCCTGAAAAAACTTATTCCTATTTACCTCCATCTAGTTTTCATATGACATTATTTGACTGTTGTAATTTAAATACAAAAAATACTTACTATTGGCCAACAGATATAGATCTTGATTTGGATTACAAAGATATAGCTATTCAATTAAATAAAAGAATTGAAAACTATAATTTTCCAAAAGAAATCAATTTAAAACTAAAAACATTTTTTGGTGGTTACAGCATTGTTTTAGAACCCTTTTCTGAGGAGGACGAAAAAATTTTAAGAAATTGTAGAGATGAACTAAGTAATTTATTGAAAATTAAATTTGAAAATCATCAAAGATATACTTTCCATGTTACATTAGCTTATATCTTGAGACAACTTAATGAGACTGAAATAAAAAATTTAATTAAATTTAATAAACAATTATCCTCTGATTTTAATAAAAAATTTCCAAAAATTACTTTAACAAAACCTGAAATGTGTACCTTTAAAAACATGCTGGAGTTTGAAAGTATTAATCCTTCTAGCCTGTAATAGTTTTTACTTATAGATATTCTTCATTATTATTTTAATCTTTAATATTCAATAAATTTTTTAAAAACTGATTTAGAAAATTGACCTTAAATCTTATAGGTTCAATTTTTCTACGAGATAGTTTTATCTCTTGTCCTGTTATTGAAAAGCATTTTTTTAGCCACAAATACAGCAAAAAGTGCACCGATAATTTCTGCTAATATATAAACTGGAGTATACATATAATTAATTCCAGTAAAACTTTCTGTAAATGTTCTCGCTATTGCTACAGCAGGATTTGCAAATGATGTAGATGATGTAAACCAATAACCAGCAGTGATATAAAAAGCTACACATGAGGCCACTACCACACTTCCTTTCTTTAATGATCCAAAAATTATCAGTATCAATCCAAATGTTGCTACAATTTCAGATGTAAATATATTTATTCCGTCCCTTGATTTTGTTGATAATTCAAAAATTTGATGTTCGAAAAAGAAATTGGCAAGTGCTACACCTAACAAACAACCTAAAATTTGCGCAGATATATATGTGGGTAATAAATTTCCTTTTAATTTTTTTGTAAGAAACATTGCTAGACTTACAAATGGATTAAAATGTGCTCCTGAAACATCACTAAAAACAGTTATTAGCACAAAAAGTCCTGCGCCAGTTGCTATAGTATTGGCTAAAAGCATAATACCTGTGTCATTTGTAAGATTTTCAGCCATTATTCCTGAGCCAACAATAATCATTACAAGGAAACAACTACCAATAAACTCTCCAAGAAAAAACTTACTATATTTCATAATTTTTTATCCAATCATTAATTCTTGTTTCTAAATTGGAATAAGTTTTATGTATTTCTGTTGAAATCAGCTCTTCTTTATTTGGTTTATCACTCTTCTCTAACTCATTAATGATATAAACAGGATCTTCAATATCCCAATGAACTATTTTTTCAGGGGATGGCCAGACTGGACAAACTTCATTACTAGCATTATTACATACAGTAAATACCTGATCAAAGGTTGTTTTCTCATTCAAGAATTTGTTGAAGTTTTTTGATGACAGATTTTTTGTATCAAAATTATTTTCATTTAGATACTTAATAACATATTTATTAATTATTCCAGATGGTTTGCTACCCGCACTGTAACCAATAAATTTATTTTTATGAAATTTATTAACTACACTTTCGGCCAATATGCTTCTGTGAGAATTGCCAGTACAAACAAATAAAAGTTTTTTCATTTTTAACTTTTATTACTATAAAATATTTTTTCTATACTTAATGAGTACTAAATCTAAATTGTAATAAAACTGAAACATTTTTAATTTAAAAGAATATGATGGATAATATGTCAAATATTGCCAATTTATTTAAAATTATAGAAGAAATTGGATCAGACAAACAATATGGAAATGAAAAAGTTTCACAACTAGAACATGCAATTCAATGCGCATTATTGGCAAAAAAAAATAATGAAAACCATTTTTTTATTACTGCAGCCCTATTCCATGATATTGGTCACTTAATTAATAATGACAAAGAAGCCATAAAAAAAGGAATAGATAAAAAGCATGAAAATTCAGGATCTCTTTTTCTTTCTAGATTTTTTCCAGAAGATGTTACAATATTAATTAAAGGACATGTTCCGGCTAAAAGATATTTGGTTTATTGTGAAAAAGGTTATTATGAGTCTTTATCTATTGCTTCAAAACGAAGTTTAGATGTCCAAGGAGGAAGTTTTTCCAAAGAGGAAGCAAACGAATTTATTAAACAACCTTTTATGCAAGATGCAGTTAGATTAAGAAAATATGATGATCTTGCTAAAATTGAAAATTTAGAAATTCCAAATATAAATTATTTTTACAAACACGTAGAGAGAAGCTTTAAATAAACTTTTTTTTGTTTAAAAAAATTGCTGTCGAGTTACCAAATATTGCTAAAACAAAAAATACTAATATTAACAAATCATATCCTCCTACATTCCATACCAACGAACCAATCCATGGACCAGCAATACTACCAATCATATATTGCAAAGCTAAAATACCATGAATATTGCCAAAGTTTTTTTGGCCAAAAGTATCATTTTGAACCAAAGGTTTTAAAATAGCCATACTGCCATATGCTGAACTATTAAATAAAACAAATAAAAATGCTAAGTAATGATTAATATTTATAAAGTATAAAAATATCATTCCAACTACCATCGAGTAAAAACAAATTACAAATAATTTTAAATTTGACTTATCACCTCCATATATCATAACTAAAATTCTACCTATTACTTGTCCTGGTCCAAACAGAGATGCTGTCAATACAGCTTGGGATAGACTCATCCCTTTTTCCTGCAACATTGGAATTACATGAGTTGTAATAGCACCAATATTAAATCCAATAACAAACAATGAAAAACTAAATAACCAAAATCTATAATCTTTAAGTATTATTTTAAGCTTTGAATTTTGATCTGTTTTCTTTTCAATTTTTTTAAATTCTTTTATAATTATATTTTTGAAACCAAAATAATTAGCTGGTGAACTAATCAATATATTTAATATTCCAAAAATAAATACAGTAAACCTCCAGTCATATTGTTCTGTTAAATAAGTAGCAGTAGGAAATGTGTATGTGCTTGCAAATCCAGCAAATAAAGTAATTATTGCAATAGATGTTTTGGCCTTTGATTTTAAATTAATAGTAATGACACTAAAAAGCATCGTATAAAGACAGCCACCCGAGGTTGCACTGACAAGTATCCAAGCAAGTAAAAATCCACCATATGTATCTACTGATGAAAGATAAATTACACTTAGTCCTAACAGTATAGGACTGGTCCACATCATTGGAAAACTTAGATTTCTATCTACAATCTTACCTAGAAAAGGTAAAAGTAAACTATGCACAACTAAGCCTAGAGAATAAATAAAGGTTAAATTATTCCTTGAGATACTAAGTTCATTTTCCCAAGTTAGCAACAACGCTGAGAACAGATACATACAACTGCTGTAACAAAAGGTAACTGATATACCTATTAAAAATGCAGACAAATATTTCACAAATTTTTTTATTTCTTTAACATTTTTTTAACAAAAGTAAGTTAATAGATTATTATGAATAAAATCTTAATCTCATTTATATTAACTTTATCCACAATTTCTATTACTCAAGCTGACAATCATGCTAAAATAACAGAGCAACAAGCCGGCAGTAGTTATTCACAAAATACTGAGGATACATTTAAAAATGAAATAGGGAATTGTGAAGACCCTGGCGTACTTATGTTAAGAGCCACTGTTAAAAATGATATTTCAAGATCTAGTCCCGAAAAAGCATCTGAGGCAGAAGCATTAATGAAAGAGGGCATGAAATTGTGTAATGAAAACAGAGTTTTTGAGGCAAAACTAAAATTAGAAGACGCTAAAACAACTGCTAGAGCAGGATTAGTAGATGGAGAGGATCCATCTATAACTAAAGTTGTTGTTGACAATAATGAGATAACAAAGGAAGAAAAACCTTGGTGGAAATTCTGGAAAGATTGATTTTTATCTTTTTAAATTCTTAAATTAAAATTTCTAGAAAAATTTTTGATAAAGGTATTTTTTCTATTTACCTTACAATTAATTGATCTGATCCAATTAATATTCTTCTAAGCCAAGCAGATAATCTATCCATAAATATTACTACAGCCAAAACTAATATTGCCATGTAGGCGACATTTTCAAAATCATTTCCAGTACCTAGTGCACCTAAAAATTGTAAACCAATTCCTCCTGCGCCCATTGCACCTATTATTACGGCTCCTCTAGTATTTGACTCTAAATAGTATAAGGATTGAGATACAAAAATTGGAAGTATTTGAGGAATTATACCAAATCTATGTTGTAGAAATTTGCTAGCCCCTGTAGATTTAACTCCTTCTTGTTGTTTCTTCTCAGTATTTTCAATTGCTTCAGAATATAATTTACCTAAAGTACCTGTATCAGTAAAACCAATCGCAAAAATACCAGTGAAGGGTCCTGGACCAAAAGCTCTTAAAAATATTAAACTCCAAATTAAAAAGTCTATTCCTCTTAAAGTATCAAATAATCTTCTTAACGTAAATCTTAGAGCTTTAATAGGTGTAACGTTGTATGCAGCAAGGAATGACAAGGGCAGAGCCATTACCGTAGCAAACATTGTCCCAAGTACAGCCATAACTATTGTTTCGAGCATTGCCCACCAAACTCTACCGTGCATAAATGCTTCATTATCCTTAATCTCTGTTAAGAAAAGTTTTAAATTAGACATTTCAGGAACAACTCTTTCTTTAGAAAAAGTCAAACCTAATGCTTCGAAAAAGGTATATGGTTCTAACGGACTTGAGAAATCAAACCAAAAATATTTCCATCCGATACTGTAACGATGAATTTCAACTTTTTTTGGATATACTTGAATTCTCTCATACAAAGTTGGTCTAAATTCAACTCTATTTTCTGTGATTCTAAAACCTTTTAAATCTTCTATGACCAAATCCTCTGAACCTACAAGGTAAGGTTTACCATTAGAATTTAATTTTATGGTAAAATCTCTCTCATATTTTGGAAAATTTACAATCTCGACTTTATCTTTGTATAATATTGCCTTACCTTTATTATTAAACTCAACTACATTGCCAACTTTATCAGAATTTTTATAAAACCAATCTGGAATTGATTTATCAAGATTATCTCTTCCATAAACACTTCTATAATTTCCTTCAAAAGCTATTTTAATATCCTCATGATTTTCCCATTTCATTGTTACATGATCTTTGTGTGCATATGTGTCTAAGACAAACATAGCAGCATTTTGTGGTTTCCATTTTTTTGGGATATCAACAACATCTAAAGTAAAAAAACCTACTATTAAATATACTAAGACGAGAAAAAAAATTATTTGGCCTCTTAATCTACTTTTTCTAGCTTGATTGAATGTGTCAGGAAATAATTTACGAATATTTTCTCTTTGAATAGCTAAACTAGAACTCATTGATTTGCTCCAATTAATTTATGTCTCCAATATGCAGACAAATAATCTAATGCAATTATCGTACCAACCAGTAAGAACATACACGCTAAAACATCAGCTCCATAATTCCATTGTATTAAAGCTGCTAACATTTCTCCAATTCCACCTGCACCAACAAAACCTAATATTGTAGATTCTCTAACATTAATTTCTAACCTCAATATTCCATAACTTAAAAACAAAGGTAGTACCTGGGGAAGAACTGAAAATCTTATCTTCTGTGTCCAAGTTGCACCAACAGAACTTAAACCTTCAATAGGTTTTCCATCACAATTTTCTATAGCCTCAGTAAATAATTTACCAAGTGCTCCAGCAGTGTGTATCGTAATAGCAATCACTGCTGGTAAAGATGATTTACCCATCAAATATAAAAACACCATTGCTATTATTAATGTTGGAAATGATCTTGTCACATCCATAAAAAATTTTGTAAATTGAATAACTCTTTTATTTCTTATTAAATTTCTACTAGAGAAGATTGCAAAAATAACTGCCAAAACAAATCCGATCGAAGTTGAAAATAAAGCAATATTTAAAGTAATAATTAATTCAGGAATATACTTAATAACTCTTGGCCAATATTTCCATCCCATCTCAAAAGTGTCTACAAATAAATCTCTAGGGTAGTTAAAAAAATTAGCTATACCTCTTCCAAAAGACCCTGCATTTGCTTCTAACGATACCAAGGTACCACCAAAAAAAATTAATATTAGAATTGCAATTCCAAGTAGCGAGGACCTAGTTCTCTGGTTTGTTAATTTTTTTAAATTAACTTCAATTTGTTCTAGGTTGGCAGGTAAGGCTTTTGTCATAATTTTTAAAAAATAAATCAGAGGCAAAGATTTACAGTCTTTGCCTCTGTTTATAGGAGGTTTAATTAATTATTTTTTTGCGCTTCAATTTTAGCTTTTCTTGCAGCTACAACTGACTCGTAAAAAGAATGATCCACCGGAACCCATTTTTTTACAATCCCGTTTGCAACGTTTTCGCTACATTTTGGATCGTTCTCGTGTATCCATTGCTTTAAACCAATCATTACTTGGTGTGCTCTAACAGGTAAAAAAGTAGGCATCACAATTGGACCATTAGGAATTAATTTTGAAGACCAAATTTGAACAATGTCGTCCATATTTAAAATCCCTTTATCAACCATTTTTCTTAAATTCCCTGACGAATATCCTTCTTCCCAGCTACCAACACCAGATACCCATGTTACACCAGCATCAACATCACCATTCATTACCGCTAATACATTGTTTTCATGCCCACCAGAAAATTGTGTTTTTGAAAAATATGTATCTGGGTCCATACCCATAGCCTTTAATTCAATTGAAGGAATTAAAAAACCTGATGTAGAGTTAGGGTCAGCCCAACCAAAAGATTTACCTTTAAGATCTGCCATTGATTTAATTCCAGATGCTTTAGTTGCTACTGCAACAGAGTAGTAACCCATATCACCTGTTGGCTGCATTCTTGTTAGTACTGGTACTACTGCAGTTGGATCTTTTAAATACATACCTGCGTAACCTGAAGAACCGAACCAAGTGTAATCTAGATTACCACCTAGCATCGACTCCATTGTTCCAGCGTAGTCTTTAAAAGTAAAAAATTTAGCTGGTACACCATAAGCGGCTTCGATATACGGCATGAAACATTCATTTCTAGCTATAATATCTTGAGCTGCTTCGTCACCTAAAAAACCAACTCTAAACTCTGGTTGGTATTTACTTAAGTCCATTTTTGGACCTGTGTAAGTTACTGCATTAGCTTGAGTTGAAAAAAACACCATAGCCAAAAGTGCAATAACTCTTGTTAGTTTATTAAACATAATTATCTCCTTTTTATAATTTTAGTCTAACGACTTATTTGTAACGATGAGTTATTGATCTCATGCAGTTGCAAATTCTTTCTCAACATCTCCATTTATCTTTTTTTTTGTTTTAAGCTCAGTGGATGTTACTTGTGGTTCAAAAGCTTCATCAGCTTCTGCACCATAAATTTCTCTTGCAAGTTTGTCTGATAATTTTTCTGGTACATCATCAAAGACAATTGCGCCATCTTTCATTCCAATAATACGGTCACAATAGGTTTTTGCTGTATCTAGGGTATGAAGATTTGAAATGACCGTTAAATTTTTTTCATCATGAATTTTTCTTAATGACTCCATTACCATTCTTGCATTCATTGGGTCTAAAGATGCTATAGGTTCATCTGCTAAAATCATTTTAGGATTTTGCATCAAAGCTCTGCATATAGCTACACGTTGCTGTTGACCTCCAGATAACGTTTCAGCTCTTTGAAGGGCAGTGTTAGCCATACCTAAGTTATTGAGTAAAATCAGAGCATCAGCTCTTTCATCTCGAGAAAACATTTTTAAGGATGCTCTAAATGAGCCCTGATAATTTAATCTGCCTAATATTACATTTGTTAGAACATCTAATCGTGGGACTAAATTAAATTGTTGAAAAATCATTGCACAGTTTCTTTGCCATGATCTCTTTTCCTTACTTTTTAAATCTAGAATATTTTGACCTTCAATTTCAATCGACCCATCTGTTGCGTCGGTAAGTCGATTTATAATTCTTAGTAATGTTGATTTACCAGCCCCAGATCTACCTATGATTCCTATCATTTGAGGTTTGTTAACCTCAAAAGAAACGTTTTTAACGGCATGATTATCACCGAAAAATTTGTTAACTTTTTTAATAATCATTTGAGGAATTCATTAACCCTCTAATCTTTAATAAATGTTAAAATTTTATTAATGAATCTTTTAAATTTTGTTTAAGTTATATGAAATTTAAACCTAAGGTAGAAAATCTAATTTTTTATTAAAAATTGAATTTTAGATCCAATAAAATGACTTTCACTTAACTCTATAGGATTGTTTTTAAAATCGACATTAACAGATGTAGTTTTTAATAGTGCTTCCCCCTCATTTATATTTAATAAATTTGATTTTATTTTGTCTGCAATTTCAGCATTGATTAGAGTTTTTGATCTTTTAATTAGTTTGATATTCAATAAATTAAAAGCTTTGGTTACTGATTGTTTTTTAACAAAATAATTAATAAATTTTGGAAATTTTTTATAAGGAATCGATCTGAAAGTTATTACAGAAGGTGAATTGTTGACAAAACCTATGCTATTTATGCGTGTAACTTTGTCATTTTTTTTTAAGTTGAGTTCTTTTTTTTCAAAAGGATTGCATTCAGCAATATCAAAACTTTTTATTTCAATTCTTACTGATTGGTTTTCTTCAAGTATATTCTCAGTAAATCGTACGTTTTTACTAATTGAGTAATTAATTTTTGATGATTTAACAAATACTCCAAGACCTCTTTTTGAATATATTAAATTATCATCTTTAAGTTCTTTAAAAGCTCTTCTTATAGTGTGTCTATTGACATTGAATTGTTTTGCATAGTCATTCTCAGAATCTAACTTTTTATTAATTTTGTACTTATTTAAAACAATTTCTCTTTTGATTGAATTGTATATTTCCTTCCAAAGCAAATCTTTTGTTGTCATAAAATTTTAATAAATAATATATTGAAATTTTTTTTAATTTTGTTACTTGTCTAGTTGTATAGTATTATGCAAAATGAATCAAGAAAACAATGGTTAAGTTCTTTAGCAACAGCAGATGAAAATTATCTCATTTCGCTTTGGGACAATTTAAATATGAAAATAGAATATAATTGGTTAAGAGAACCTGAGATTGGCAGTGTTATGGTTCAGGGAAAAGTAGGCGCCACAGGTGATAATTTTAATGTTGGAGAAGTAACTATAACGAGATGTTCATTAAATTTAGATAAAAAAATCCAAGGCCATGGTTATGTTCAAGGTAGAAATAAATATAAATCCAAAATTGCAGCTTTGTGTGATGCATTGATGCAAACTGAAAAAAAAGAAATAATTAAAAGAAATATAATAGATAAATTAATTAAATATAAAAATAACAAAAGAAATGAAATATTATCTAAAACAGAAGCTACTAAGGTTGATTTTTTTACCTTGGTAAGAGGTGAGGATAAATAATTTATGGAAGTTGTTTCTAAAAAAAATAATTCTCAAACAAGTGCTGATTATTTTAGAAGTATTTTGTTTGCAACTTCATATCCTGGTTCGATCGAAATATTAGACAGTATAAATTCGCCTTCGAAAATGTTTTCAGCCAGTTGTTCAATTATAAAAACTTTTTGTGACAGTTATTCGAATATTTTTTTAGGTCGTGATATTAACAATCCAGAAACTATTGATTGGATTAAATTTAATACAGGTGCAAATATTACAGATAAAAAAAATGCAAATTTTGCAATTGGTATTTGGGATGATCTTTTACCATTAGATGAATTTAAAAAAGGGGACGACCAAAATCCTGATCAATCGTGCACTATTATTTGCCAGTCTAAATTTGAAAAACCAAATGCCATAATTACTGGTCCTGGTATTAAAAGTTCTAAAAGTATATTTTTACCTGATAGAGAGATTATAAAAAAAAATAACCAGCAATTTCCATTAGGACTTGATTTTTATTTTGTTGATAATGATAAATTTTATTCAATACCAAGATCACTAAAAATAGGAGAACTATAAAATGTATGTATCTGTAAAAGGTGGAGAAAAGGCAATCAATAATGCACATTCTTGGTTATCTGAAATAAGAAGAGGTGATGTAAATATAGCAGAACTAAATATTAAACAAATTAGTGAACAACTAACTTTAAGTGTTGATAGAGTTATGTCAGAAGGATCTTTATATGACAAAGATTTGTCTGCTCTTGCAATCAAACAGTCTAGAGGTGACTTGATTGAAGCAATTTTTCTAATGAGAGCCTATAGAACTACTTTACCTAGAATTGGTTCAAGCAAACCTATCGAAACTAGCAAAATGTTATGCCTGAGAAGAATATCTGCAACATTTAAAGATATCCCAGGTAAACAAAAGTTAGGCCCAACATTTGACTACACACACCGTTTACTTGACTTCAAACTTCTTGCTGATGGTGAGTATGAAAAAGCTAAGATTGAAAAATATGATGATAAAGAAATCCCGCATGTTTTAAGCTTTTTAAATAAAGAAGGATTAATTCAGAAAGAAATACCTAGTGACAAAACATCTAAAGATATTACAAGAAACCCAATTAATTTTCCTTTAACAAGATCTGAACGATTGCAATCTCTTTCAAGAGGAGATGAGGGTTTTCTTCTTGGTTTAGCTTACTCAACACAGAGAGGTTATGCTAGAAACCATGCATTTGTTGGTGAATTAAGAACTGGTTACGTTGAGGTTCAATTTGAAATTCCAGAATTAGGTATAGAAATAAATATTGCTGATGTCATGTTTACTGAGTGTGAGTCAGTAAACCAATTTAAAGGTAGTAAAAAAATACCTGCTCAATTTACCCGTGGATATGGTTTAGTTTTTGGTCAATTAGAGAGAAAAGCTATTTCTATGGCTTTAGTTGATAGATCAATGAGATGGAAAGAATTTGGTGAGGAGTACTTAGGTGTTGCTGCTCAAGATGAAGAATTTGTTATATCTCATTGTGATAATATTCAAGCCACAGGTTTTTTAGAACATATCAAATTACCTCATTATGTAGATTTTCAGGCGGAATTGGATTTAGTAAGAAAAATTAGAGAAGAGTATAAAAAAAATGAATAACGTACTTAAATTTAAAAATAAAAAAAATACTGTTGCAGCTCAAGATGAAATTTATAATTTTGCTTATTTAGACGAAAATACAAAAAGAATGATAAGAAGAGCTTTGATTAAAGCTCTTTGTATACCAGGTTATCAAGTTCCATTTTCATCTAGAGAAATGCCTATGCCATATGGATGGGGAACAGGAGGGGTTCAAGTAACATCGTCATGTTTAACAACTGACGATGTGATAAAAGTTATTGATCAAGGAGCAGATGATACTACAAACGCAGTTTCAATTAGAAATTTCTTTAAAAAAACTGCTAATATTGAGACCACAGAAAAAACAAGCCAAGCATCGATAATTCAGACAAGACACAGAATTCCAGAAGAAAAGTTAAAAGAAAAACAAATACTTGTTTATCAAGTTCCAATACCAGAACCTCTTGCGTTTTTAGAACCAAGATATCAAGAAACTAAAAAAATGCATGCACTATCAGAATATGGAATTATGCATGTAAAGTTATATGAAGATATTACCAAAAATGGTCATATAGAAACAGCATATGCTTATCCAGTAAAGACAAATGAAAGATATATAATGGACCCATCACCTATTCCAAAATTTGATAACCCAAAAATGAACAATAACCCTGCTATTCAATTATTTGGAGCAGGAAGAGAGCAAAGAATTTATGCAATACCACCATATACTGAAGTAACGAGTCTTGATTTTGAGGATTATCCATTTGATCCCTCAAAGGCACCTCATAAATGTTCTATTTGTGGATCAAATGAGAGTTTTTTAGATGAAATAATTACTGATGATGACGGTAATAGATCATTTATATGTTCAGATACAAATTATTGTAATCAAAGAATGGAAAATAATTAAATGCAACCAATTTTGTCAGTTCATAATTTAAACAAATATTACGGTAATCAAGTGGGATGCAAAAATATGAATTTGACATTATATCCTGGGGAAGTCGTTGGTGTAGTAGGAGAATCTGGCTCAGGAAAAACAACTTTTATAAATTCCATATCAGGCAATCTTATTCCTGATAGTGGAAAAATCTTAATTGAAACAGGTAATGAAACGATTGATTTTCTAGAAATATCTGAGTCATTGAAAAGGTTATTGATAAGAACTGAATTAGCTTTTGTTCACCAAAATCCTAGAGACGGTTTAAGATTAGATGTAAGTGCTGGTGGAAATATTAGTGAAAGATTAATGTCGATTGGACAAAGAAATTATGGAAATATTAGGCAAACTATTTTTAAATGGTTAGATAAAGTAGAAATCGATAAAAGTAGAGTAGATGATTTTCCAAGAACATTTTCTGGTGGAATGTTGCAAAGATTACAAATAGCAAAAAATTTGGTTACGAGTCCTAAAATAATTTTCATGGACGAACCAACAGGAGGTCTTGATGTTTCTGTTCAAGCAAAAATTTTAGATTTGTTAAGAAAATTAGTTAGAGAATTAAATTTATCAGTTGTAATCGTTTCTCACGATTTAGCAGTGATTAGATTGTTAGCTGATAAAATTATTGTTATGAAAAATGGGGAGGCTGTTGAGTCTGGACTTTGTGATCAGGTATTAGATGATCCGCAACATTCTTATACTCAGTTATTAGTTAGTTCAGTATTACAGGTTTAAAAATGATTGAACTAAATAAAATTACAAAAAAATTTACACTTCATAATCAGGGCAAAACAAACATATTAGTTTTTAATAATTTGAATTTGAAAATTAATCCTGGAGAAATTGTAGCGTTAACAGGACCATCAGGTGTTGGAAAGTCTAGTATTTTAAAAATGATTTATGGAAACTATGTTTTTCAATCAGGACAAATTAAAATTAATAATCACAACATAGATCATACATATCCGAGAAATATTATTGAACTTAGAAAAAATATAATAGGATATGTTAGTCAATTTCTAAGAGTGATACCTCGTGTTCCTACAATTGAAATTGTTATGGAGCCCTTATTAGAAATAAATTCAGATAAAGATGAAGTTCGTGAAAAAGCTGAAAAAATTTTACTAAAACTTAATATAGATAAAAACTTATGGAATTTATCGCCACTAACTTTTTCAGGTGGAGAACAACAAAGAGTTAATGTTGCTAGGGGACTGATTAGAAATTATCCATGTTTATTACTAGATGAACCAACTGCTAGTTTAGATAGTGTTAACAAAGATATTGTTTTGAATTTGATTAATGAAAAAAAAGATAGTGGATCTTCAATAATTGGTATTTTTCATGATGAATATTCACGTAAATATTTAAATGCTAGGGAAATAGATATTACAAAAATATCAGATGCAAAATAACGGTCAGCTTATCGTAGTCGTTGGACCATCAGGATCAGGAAAAGATACTTTATTAAAAAAAGTAATTAAAAAAATTCCTAATTCCATTTTGGTAAAAAGGTACATTACTAGGAAAAAAGATATTAAAAATGAAGATCATTACAGCATATCAATTAAAAATTTTGAAGATAAGATTTTAAAAAAACATTTCTTTGTTTACTGGAAAGCTCATGGTTTTTCATACGGTATTCCATTTAAGGAAATAAAAAAAATAGAGGAAGGTAAAACAGTAATTTTTAATGGATCAAGAAAAGTACTTTTTAAAGTAAAAAAAAAAGTTAATAACGTTAAAATAATTAATATTATTGCCCCATCAACAATTATTAAAAAGAGACTTGTAAATCGAGCTAGAGAAGACAAAAAATCAATTAATAAAAGGATAAAAAGAAAAATTAATTTACTACCGAAAAATATAATTACTATAAATAATAATAAATCAATAGCTATAGGTGCAAATAAATTGAAAAAAATAATTTTAACTAAGTGAAAAATTTTCTAAATTCTCAAACATTCCTTTTTGGTTTTCACCAAATATATATATTTTATCAAAATTATTTATTTCATTTAAAATGATTTCTTTGTTTCTTTCAATTTTTTTTAACTCAAGGTACAATTTGTTTCCTGTGACCTCTGATGCAAGGGTCATATGGAAATTAAATTCTGACATTAAATAGGGGTATCCCCATTTATATAAAATATTTAATTGTAATTTACTTAGTTTAGAGGGATTTCTTCTATCAATTTCTTTTTTTGTAAGAGGTGACCTAAATTTAAATAATTCTCTAACTAGTCTATTTGATAACTTATTAATGTTATTATTTTTTTTATTTTGAACAAAAGCATAAAAATTATTCATTTTTTTTAATTTAAATTTATAAAATTTAAATTTTTTGAATTTTTTTGCTATTTCCTCAGTTTTTTTAAATAATGTATTGGTACTATAATTTTTGTTTAGTTTAAAAGGAGGAATAAGTGTGCCGTGAAACCCATATTTCTTTGCAATTAAAACATTTTTATCTATGTTTATTAAGTTTTTAATTCCAAATCTGTTTAGATAATTAATTCTATGTTTGTTATTTATTAACTTTGCATTAAGTGGATCCCAACCGAACCAATATCTGCCAAATTCTTCTAGACTACTCTCTTTTGGAGGTGCATAATAAATAGCGTATCTAGAATATTTTTTCATAATTCAACTTATAATACTTATATAAATTTTCTCTAATTTAAAATATTTGTAACAATTCATGTGTATTAAAAAGTGATGCATGAATATATTTTAAACAATGCCATGATAATTAAAAAAGATGAAATCGTTCATGGTCATATCAGGATTAAAGATAACAAGATTGTCGATATAAGTAGTGGATTAAGTAATAACAAAAGTTCTATAGACTGCGAAAAAGATTATATTTCGCCAGGATTGGTTGAATTACATACTGACAATCTTGAAAGACACATGACACCAAGACCTAAAGTTTCATTTCCAGTAGAAAATGCAATTTTATCTCATGATAGAGAATTAGCATCTGTTGGAATAACTACAGTTTTTGATGCATTAAGAGTTGGTTCTATTGAAAAAACAGGAAAATATAAAAAATATGCAAAAAACTGTTCGGATATAATTTCAAGTTTTAAAAAAGATAATATTCTCAAGATTGATCACAAAATACATTTAAGAGCTGAAACTTGTTCGGAGAATTTGATTGATGAATTAGACGAATACAATGAAACTCACGATGTAAAACTGATTAGTATAATGGATCATACACCAGGTCAGAGGCAATTTAGAGTTATAGATAAGTACAAAGAATATCTTTCAATTAAACACGGTATGACAGAAAATGAAATGGAAATTCATTTTGATCACTTAAAAAATCTTCAAAAAAAAAATAGCAAGAAACACATAGATAAAATTTTAGAATTTAAATCATCATATGATTGTATTTTGGCTAGTCACGACGATACCACAGAAAATGATGTTCATAATTCAAATAAATATGGAGTAAAATTGGCTGAATTTCCAACAACATTAGAAGCAGCCAAAACTTCTAAAGATTACAATATTAAAGTTATGATGGGATCTCCTAATTTACTTAGAGGAGGTTCACACTCTGGCAATATATCTGCAAAAGAACTCTTAGAAAATGATTGTTTAGATATCTTAAGCTCAGATTATATTCCATCATCATTAATTATATCTGTTGTCAAATGGGGTTTAGAAATTGAAAATCTTCCAAAAGCATTTGCAGCAGCTAGTCACGCTCCATCTATAGCTACAAATTTAAATGACAGGGGTTCCATTGACAATAATAAGAGAGCAGATTTAATAAGGTTTAAAATTTATCAAAATTTACCAGTTGTAAAAAATGTTTGGTCAAACGGAATCCAAGTAAGTTAAAATAACCCAGTTGTATAAGAATACTTAATTATACCTGCAATCATTATCGGGATTTGTAGTGAAAAATTTGTTAATAAAGGTTTATCCTTTGTAATGGTACCAACAATAGTCCAACCGATTATACCTAAACTGTGAGGTATCATGCTATAAGGATAGTAATCTAAATAAAAAGTTAATATTCCTAAAAGTGTCAAAACTGTGCTTGTCCATTTTAATATTCTGATATTTGCAGTCATTTTCTCTCCTTTTTTTTTAAATTTATTATCATTTTAAATTATGATAATATTATATTAAAGATTTGTTAAAATTAGTTTTTATTAATGCTTAATTAAATTATTAATAAAATTTATTAATTTTAAATTATTTATTTAATGCATCTTCAAGATAATCCAATCTATCTTGACCCCAAAAAATCTCATTATTTAAGACATACGAAGGAGCACCAAATACATCATTATCAACCGCATCTTTTGAATTTTTTTGATACTCCAAGTTCACATCTTCAGATAAAGCTAATTTCTTCATTTCTTCAAAGTTTAAATTTAATTTTTCACAAATTTCCTGAAGTGTATTGTGATCTGAAAGATCTTTATCCATAGACCATAAATATTTTAAACATTCATTTCCAAAATGAAGTTTATTACCCAATTTATTTGAAGCTATTACAAATTTTGCTGGTAAGTGCGGGTCTTTAGGTGGAAAAAACTTTGGCTTTTTAATAATCGGCAAACCCAGTTTATTTGAAATTCTCTCCAGTTCTACAAGTCTATATTTTTGTCTAGCAGGATGTCTTTTAGGAACTGGCAATCCTCCAGTATTTGGAAATATTTCGCCAACTAAATCAAGTGGTTTTTCTGTAACCTCTAAATTATATTTGCTTACTATTTTTGTAAATCTATCAGCTCCTAGATAACTAAATGGAGATAGGACACTAAAATAATATTCAATTTTCATTTTTTAAACACACTTCTTGCAAAGTCCAAAAAACTCTAAATTGTATTTACTATATTTCATTCCTTTATTATCTTTAAAATCTCTTAGGTGTTCTGATAATTTATGATCATGAATTTCAGTAACATCTTCACAACTTTCACAAATCGAAAAAACAGTAGCTTTAGCAATTTGACATTTTGAATTTTTACAAGCGATGAAAGCGTTTCTACTTTCTATTTTATGAATTTTTCCGATTTTGACTAGTTTTTTTAACGCTCTATAAACTTGCAAAGGAGCATTAATACCTTTTTTTTTAACATCAAATAAAATTGAGTATGCTTTTAATGGTTGATCAGATTTTTCAATTAAATCTAAAATTATTTTTTGGTTTTTAGTTAATGTTTCTTGTTTTTGCATTTAATTATTTTTTATAATATTCCATTAATTTTTCAATTGTATCGTTTGTTTAACTTTAAGTAATGAAAAAATAAACAACACAAGAGCTGCAGCAATTATGGATGGACCTGATGGAGTGTTAAATTCTAAAGATGAGAATAATCCTATAAACACTGATAACAATCCTCCTATTATTGCAAAAATCACCATCTTTTTCGGGTTATCTGAAAGATTTCTAGCCATAGCAGTTGGTATAATTAACATTCCTGTAATTAATAGCACTCCAACTAATTTGATAGATATGGCAATTATTGCGGCCAATAAGACTGTAAAGACTGCTTTTGCTCTATCAGGGTTTAGACCTTCTGCCTGTGCTAATTCATAATTTACAGTTGAGGCGAACAATGGTTTCCATATTAATCTTAAAACCAATAAAATTAAGGCTCCACCAACCCATATTGTTATCAAATCTTTTTTATTAACTGCTAATATATCCCCAAACAACAATCCCATAATATCAAATCTAATAAAGGTTAAAAATCCAATCACCACTAATCCAACTGCTAATGACGAGTGGGCCAAAAGCCCTAACAATGCATCACTTGGAAGATTAGTTTTTTTTTGTAGTTGTATTAAAATTAATGCAATTGCTGATGAAATTAAAAATATTGAAACAGCAATATTAAATTCTAATGAATATGCAATTGTTACACCTAGTAATGCGGAGTGGGCGAGTGTATCTCCAAAATAAGACAATCTCCTCCACACAACAAAACAACCAAGTGGTCCCGCAACAAAAGCAATACCAATACCTGCAACCAACGCTCTTATAAAAAAATCGTCAAACATATCAATTTTTTTTTATATCCCCATCATTAGCATGAACATGATCGTGCTTATGTTCATAAATTGAAAGAGTTTGAGAGGCTTGTTCGCCAAACAATGCTTTGTATTCACTATTTTTTGCAACTTCTTTAGGTGAACCCGAACAACAGACATGACCATTTAAACAAACAACATGATCGGTAGCGCTCATTACTGTATGTAAGTCATGGGATATTAATAAAATACCGCAATTTAATTTTTCTGAAATTTCTTTAATTAATTCATACAAGGCAATTTCTCCCGTAAAATCTACACCTTGAACTGGCTCATCAAGCACTAACAATTCAGGTTTTTTTGAAATAGCTCTGGCAAGTAACACTCTTTGAAATTCTCCACCTGATAAATTTCCCAAACTTTTATCTTTTAAATTAATTACACCAGTTAATGAAAGTGCTTCATCAATTACGTCTTCTGTAAGATTATCTGTTAAAAGCATAAAATCTCTAACTCTTAGAGGAAGTGTCCAATCTATTGATATTTTTTGTGGAACATAACCAATATTATTTGTGAATTTTTCAACTTGACCCTCAATATTTTTAAATAAACCTAGAGCAATTTTAGCAGTTGTACTTTTACCAGAACCATTAGGACCAATTAAGGTAACAATTTTACCTTTTTCGACTTGCAAAGAAACACCTTGAACAAGCCACTTTTGATTTTGTTGAAAACCAACATTGTTTAATTTTACTAAAATATTATTTCCCATGCTCATTTATTCACTTGACTTAAATATGTTATATTATTACACAGCGTTATATTATAACAATTAACAATAACCAAATATTATGAAAAATCTAAAAAAATCTTCAATAATCTTAACAATACTATCATTTTTAACTTTATTTACATCAGCAAATGCCGACATCAAAGTCGTTGCATCAATTAAGCCAATACACTCTTTAGCTAGCTATTTAATGGATGGTGTAGCTAAACCAGATTTAATAGTTGAAGGATACGCTTCACCACATGGATTTGCCATGAAACCCTCGCATGCAAAAATGTTACAAGATGCTGACATTGTTTTTTGGGTAGGTGAAGATTTAGAAAATTTTTTAGAAAAACCGTTAGACTCAATTGCTAATGAGGCAGAAAAAATTGAGTTATTAGAGATTAAAGGTTTAGTTAAATTAAAATTTAGAGAGAGAAATATTTTTGATGACCATGACGATCACGATGATCATGATGATCACGGACACAAGAAAAAAGATGATCACGATGATCATGACCATGCAAAAAAAGAAGATGGGCATAAAGAGGACGATCATGACGATCATGGACATAAGAAAAAGGATGACCACGATGATCATGACCATGCAAAAAAAGAAGATGGGCATGATGACCATGATGATCATGATGGACACGAAGGACACCACCACGGTGAATTTGATCCACATATTTGGTTAGACCCAATTAATGCAAAAGTTATTTTATTTGAAATGTCTAAGCACTTAATTGAAAATGACCCAACAAATGAAGCTGCTTATAGAGCAAATTTAAGTAAGGCTTATAAAGAAATTGATAAACTTACAAATGATGTAACTGCAGAACTTAATGAAAGTACTGCATCAATTGTTTTTCATGATGCTTACCAATACTTTGAAAAAAGATTTAATGTAAATATATTAGGGGCTTTCACAGTTAACACGGATGTATTACCTGGCGCGGAACAACTTTCAGAGATCAGAGAAGTAATTGAGCACGATAAAGTAGCTTGTGTATTTTCTGAGCCTCAATTTAATCCAGATATCATTAAAGCTGTTGCAAAAGATATGAATATTAAAACTGGTATTGTTGATCCGTTGGGTGCAACTTTAACTCCTGGAAAAGGTTTATATTTTGATTTAATAAAAAATATGTCAAAATCCTTTAAAGGATGTTAATTTAATTAATGGAAGAAACTAACAAACAAGTTCCTGTTACTGTTTTAACAGGTTTTTTAGGTGCTGGAAAAACTACTCTTTTAAACAGAATTTTAACAGAACAGCATGGAAAAAAATATGCTGTAATAGTTAATGAATTTGGTGAGCAGGGCATTGATAACGATTTGGTTGTTGATGCTGATGAAGAGGTGTTTGAGATGAACAATGGTTGCATTTGTTGCACCGTAAGAGGAGATCTAATCCGTATTTTAAGCGGTCTTATGAAGAGAGCGGATAAGCTTGATGCAATCATAGTAGAAACCACCGGATTAGCCGATCCAGCTCCCGTTGCACAAACTTTTTTTGTCGATCAAGATGTTGCTGATCGTACAAAGTTAGATGCAATTGTCACTGTTGCTGACGCTGTTCATTTAAGTACACAATTAACAGATCATCACGAAGCAGAAGAACAAATTGCCTTTGCAGACGTTGTATTATTAAACAAAATAGATCTTGTTGATGAAAGTGGATTAGAAGTTGTTAAAGAAAGAATAAAAAAAATTAATCCTTTTGCAAAAGTTATTAATACAACCAAATGTGGAGTATCATTAAATGAGATTTTAAATCTTGATGCATTTAGTTTAAAGCGTGTTTTAGATGTTGAGCCTGATTTTCTTACATCAGATCACGACCATGAGCACGATGATGATGTAACTAGCTTATCATTTGTCTCTGATACCCCATTAGATATGGAAAAGTTTCAAGATTGGTTCAGTAAACTATTACAAACCAAAGGTCAGGATATTTTAAGAACCAAAGGTATACTTGACTTTACAGGAGAAAGTGATCGATATGTATTTCAAGGTGTACATATGCTTATGGATGCTTCACCAATGGGTAAATGGCCTCAAGGTAAAGAACGAAGTTCTCGACTAGTCTTCATTGGTCGAAACCTTGAAAGTATGAATTTAAAAGAAGGATTTGAAAACTGTAAATCGGCATGAAGGCTGATACAAGTCAATTCCCAGAATTAGATAAGACTAAATTTGAACAAAGAGGAACAGAGTTTAAACTTGGAATTCCTATAACTAATGCGGTTACAGTTGGTAATTCAATAGCAGTTGGATTTGGCGATGGTACAGTAAGAATTTTTACATCTGGCGAAAGTTCTGAACCAATAAAAGCTCACAAAGGCATTGTACTCTGCATGTCTAAAGATGGTGATAATATTTTAACTGGTGGAGATGATGGTCGATTTTTAAACATTTCCCTTGATGGAAAGATAAGTGAGATTGGTAACTTTGGTACACGATGGGTAGATCATGTTACAGCAAATAATGGAAGTCTAGTTTGTTCATCTGGAAATATTGTTTATCTTTGGTCACCAAATCATAAACAGCCAAAATTATTTGAGCATAATAGTACTATTGGAGGTATAGCATTTGACACGAAAGGCAGAAGATTGGCAGTTTCTCGTTACGGAGGAGTAACTCTTTGGAAAAAAGATTATAGCAACAAATGGAATTCATCAGAATTAAACTGGAAGGGTTCTCATAACAAAGTAATTTTTAGTCCTGATGGTAAATACCTGGTTACATCAATGCAGGAAAACCAACTACATTTTTGGCGATTAAAAGACAAAATTGACTCAGCAATGTCTGGATATGGTGCAAAAATTAAAAGTTTTGCTTTCGTAGATGACTCAAAATATTTAGCAACATCTGGAGCTAAAGAAGCAGTATGTTGGCCATTCGATGGAGATGGACCAGTAGGTCGAGAACCCATTTGTCTTCCTTATGTAGGAAATAAATTAGTTACATTTGTTGAACCATTCCCAAATGAAAATGCAATTTTAACTGGGTTAAGTGACGGGTCAGTTTTTTTGTCAGAAATCGAAAAAGCAAGCAATACAATTATTATTCGAAGCTTTACAGAATTTGAAGTATCTGCAATTGCAGTAACCAAAGATTGCTCACACCTATTAATTGGTGACATGGGAGGAAATATTTTATGGACATCGATTTGGGATGAGGAAAAAAAATAATCTATGTTTAATAAAAAGAAACCTAATGCTGAAACTATTAGAAATTTAAAACTTGTATTTTCAAAAAAACATCAAATTCCAGAAAAATCTATTTTAAGCATGGCTGAGTTAAGTTGTCATGAACCTAATTGCCCTCCTATAGAGACAATAATAACCGAAAGAGCAGAGGATGGGAAAGTAAGGAATTGGCGTATAGCAAAGCCCATTAATGAAATTAAAGAAATTGATATTGATAATTTAAACGAAAAGCACAATCACAAACATTAAACTAATTATTAAGTTTACTTAAACTCTTTATTGTCCGATTTAACGCTTTCCTTAAATCTATCTAAGAAATCAGGGATAGCACTTTTAACTCTATGCCAAGTTGGTATAAAAGGTGTATCCATTGGATTTTCAAAGAATGACTCACCAGCTTTCATTATATTCAAAGCAAATAACTCAACTGTTTTTTCCTCATTGTGAGAGTCAAACTTTAATCCGTTCATTTGAGCATCGCTTCTATAAATATCAATTAAATCTAAAGCAGATCTATAATAAGTCGCTTTAATTGATCGAAAAGTTTCTTTGCTAAAAGAATAACCTTGTGTTGCAAGTTTTCTTACTAATGTTTTAATTATATCAATAGACATTTTAGATAACCCTTTAGAGCTGTCCTTTATAGATAATATCTGATGTTTATGATCGTAGTTATCAGCTAATTCTACTTGGCATATGTTGTTTGATGAATAATTTCTCTGCATTTCAGATAAAATAGCAATTTCAATTCCCCAATCTGATGAAATTCTAAGTTCTGGTAGAATATTTCTTCTAAATGAAAATTCTCCAGCTAATGGGTATTTAAATGATTTCATAAAGTCTATGTAATCACTTTTACCTATTGTTTTTTCCATTGCTGTGAGTAGTGGGTTAACAAGCAATCTAGCTACTCTTCCATGCATTTTATTATCAGCAATTCTTGGATAATAACCTTTGCAAAATTCATAATTGAATAATGGGTTTTCTACAGGATAAAAAAGTTTTGCTAACAACCTTCTATCATAAGTTTTTATATCACAATCATGTAAAGCAACAGATCTAGCTTCATCTCTAGCTATTGCCATTCCAATACAATACCAAACATTTCTTCCTTTACCCATTTGTTTTGGTGCAAGATCTATACCCTTTAATTCCTTATCTAATTTTTTTAATTTAGGACCATCATTCCATAAAATAGAAAAAGGTGTTTTTAGCTTTTTAAAAAATTTCCATGCCTTTTTAGCTTGTGCTTTATTCGCTTGATCTAAGCCAATTATCACATGATTAAGATATTTAGTTTTGCTTATTTCATTTACAATGTTTGGTAATGCATCTCCCTCAAGCTCTGAATAAAGACAAGGTAAAATTAATTCTAATTTTCTCTCTTTAGAAAATTTTAATAAGTCTTTTTCTATTTGCTCAGTACTTCGTATCGAAAAATCGTGAAGATTTGCTACTATTCCGTTTTGAGAAAAATCACCCATATTTATAAATTAATTTATTTATTTATTTTATCCATTGCCTTTTTGACCACCTCAATCCATCCTTCTGGAGCCTTTTTATTAGTATAGATTTTATTTTTGTTATTAATTTTGATGGATCTATTTGAAACAATACAGGGATATTTCACGACTTTTAACATACTTAAATCATTCTGATTATCACCAACAGCAATGGTTGTAATCTTATTTTTATTAACTGATTTAATAAAATTTAATGTTTTTTTAATTGCCATACCTTTATTTACATTATCGCCTAAATTCATTACTCTACCTCCTTGTTGAATACCTAAACCTGCCTTGTAAGTTTTTTTAAATAATAATTTTTTTAGTTTATTATCTCCTTTAAAAATAAAAGGATAAGTATATTTTCGTTTTGAACTAGCGACTAAATCTTTTCCTTTTAAACCTAAAATTTTAGATTTATTTTTATTGTCCATTTTATATAAAAAATCACATTTTATTAAAATCTCTTTACTCATATTTTTTAAAAAAATTTTCAAAATTGTATTTCTATCACGCGCTATTGTTATTTTTTTAGGAAGCTTTCTTTCGATCGTATTTAGATTATGAATTTCAGAACCATTTTCGCTAATAAAAGGAAGCTTGATTTTTAATTTCTTAATAAAATTTCTTATCTCTAACTCTGTTTTACTTGAATTAGGAATTATAAAATTACTATCTTTAATAATTTTTTTAATAAGTGATTTAGCTTTTTCGAATTTGAAATTTTTAGTATTTAATAAAGATCCGTCTAGATCTGTAAAAATTATTATGTTATTTTTCATCAAAATGAATTTAGGCTGATTAATTTTTAATAATATGAATATTATTATGTTTCAACAATAAGTGTATC
The DNA here is from genome assembly GCA_902576395.1 of uncultured Pelagibacteraceae bacterium. Classification (GTDB taxonomy): domain Bacteria; phylum Pseudomonadota; class Alphaproteobacteria; order Pelagibacterales; family Pelagibacteraceae; genus Pelagibacter. The sequence goes on along the minus strand of CACGVB010000001.1, from coordinate 70,768 downwards.
CTTAGAACCACCACCTTGAGAGCTATTTACAATTGTACTGCCTTTTCTTAAAGCTACTCTAGTTAGTCCACCAGTGCTTACGTATGTAGTTTTTCCACTTAAAACAAAAGGTCTTAAATCAAGGTGCCTAGGTTCTATATCATCTTCAGTTATTGTTGGAGCTGTTGACAGAGTTTCTAATGGTTGAGCAATATACTCTCTTGGATTTTTCTTAATTTTGGCAATTACTTCCTCTCGTTCTTTTTTTGGAGCTTTTGGACCAATCATGATCCCATAACCTCCAGATGCATTTGCAGGCTTTACGACTAATTTACCAATATTTTCAATTACATAATCTCTTTCAGATTTGTTATGACAGAGGTATGTTTCTACTTGATTTAAAATAGGTTGTTCTCCCAAATAATAAACTATCATTTTATTTACATAAGAATAAACAACTTTGTCATCAGCTACACCTGTTCCAATTGCATTAATAATACCGACATTTCCCTTCCGCCAACTTTTAAAAAGTCCAGGAACGCCAATTAATGATCCTTTAAAAAAAACTTTTGGATCTAAAAAATTGTCATCTAATCGCCTATAAATACAATCAACCTTGAGGGGTCCCTTGACTGTCTTCATATAGATAATATCATTTTCAACAAACAAATCTTTTCCTTCCACTAAAGCTATACCCATTTGCTCTGCTAAAAACGAATGTTCAAAGTAAGCTGAATTATAAATACCAGGTGTTAAAACAACCATGTGAGGATTTGATGTTTTCTTAGGGATACATTCAACCATGCAATTAAATAATTTGTTTGTATATTGGTGAATAGAAGCAACTTTATACCTTGTAAATAATTCTGGAAAAACATCTCTCATTACCATTCTATTCTCAAGCATGTAAGAAACACCTGATGGAACTCTTAAATTATCCTCTAAAACTAAATAATCACCATTGGTATTTCTTATTAAATCAACTCCTGAAATATTTGACCAGGCTTTATGTTTGGGTGAAAATCCATCACATTCTTTTACATAGAATGGAGATTTAAAAATTATTTCTTTTGGTACTACATTATCTTTAAAAATTTTCTTTTGATTATAAACATCATCAATAAATAGGTTTAAGGCTTTCACTCTTTGCTGCAAGCCTTTTGAAACTTTGTTCCATTGTTTTTTTGGTATTATTCTAGGAATTATATCCAATGGCCATTTTTTTTCTTCTGCACGATTGTTAGCAGCATAAACTCTAAAATTTATTCCTCTTGCACTAATTGTACTTTGGCAGTTCTTTTCTATTTCCTGAAGTTTTTTCTTACCATATCTTTCTAGGATACCTGAAATTATAGTTGCATGTTTTCTTAGCTTATTATCTTTTGTGAAATAACCATCATAAGCATTTTTAGCATTATAGTTTTTCCATAGTTTAGAGACCATAACGAGATAATGTTTAATAATTGGATAGAATAAGCAAATGCATAATAGATATAGCAGTTATGCTTTTAATAGATTATTAATTAATGTTATAATTCAATAGTAAATTATTCAAATGACTTATTGTATTGGCATTAAAGCACAAGATGGATTAGTTTTTGCGTCAGACTCGAGAACGAATGCTGGTTTAGATAACGTAAATATTTACTCAAAAATGTTCACGTACGATGTAGGTGACAGAACAATTATTATTGTTACTTCAGGTAATTTAGGAACTTCTCAGGCAGTTTATAAATCAATTCAAAATGATTTGAAGAATTCCACTGGAATAATGAATTTAAATACTTGTGAAAATTTTGATCAGATTGCGTCATATATTGGCTCATTAAATATTGAACATTCAGCACCTAAAGGCATAAACACTGACACAGTATTATTGGGATCTACTTTTGTTATTGGTGGTCAGATTAAGGGACAACCAATGGAATTATATTTAGTTTATCCTCAAGGAAATTATATAAGACCTGCCGATAGCAAGCCATATTTAGTTATTGGAGAAGTTAAATATGGAAAACCTATTTTAGATAGAGTTATTAAACCCGAAGTTACTGTTGGTGATGCATCAAGATGTGCTTTAATTTCAATGGACTCAACATTAAAAAGTGACTTAACAGTCGGTCCACCAATTGATTTTACGGTTTATAGAAAAGACCAATATAAAATTGCATCACAAAAGTGCTTAAATCTTACTGATGATGAGTATTCAAAAGTCTGTAATCAATGGTCAAATGGTATTTTTAAAATCTTTGACTCTTTTCCACGTTTTGAGTGGGAAGATAAAAATAAATAAATATTCTATTTGAAAAAAATCTTAAATAATATCTAATAGATGTGTGAGCAATATATCTCTAGAGCTAGATGAAATTTATAATTTAGCAAAAAATACTTTTTTAAATAGTGGTTGTGATGATGAAACAGCAACTATAATGGCAGACTTGGTTACTAAAGCTGAGAAAGATGGATCTCTATCACATGGTTTATTCAGAGTGCCAGCTTATGTAGCAGGATTAAAAAGTGGAAAAATAAATGGCAAAGGTAAACCAGATATAAAAATAATATCAGCATCAGTTGTTAAAGCTAATGGTAATAATTGTTTAGCTCCTGTGGTTTTAAAAAAAAGTATTCCAGAACTAGTTAAACTTGCTAAAGAAAGTGGTGTTGCGATTTTAGCTATAACCAATTCTCATCATATGGCAGCTATGTGGCCTGAAACTGAAACGATCGCTGAACAGGGTTTGGTCGCTTTTGCATGCACATCATATAAACCGGCTGTTGCACCTGCTGGAGCGATTAAGCCTTTGTTTGGAACAAACCCTATTTCTTTTGCTTGGCCAAGAAAAAATAAACCTCCAGTCGTTTATGATATGGCAACAGCTTCAATGGCTATGGGTGAAGTTCAAGTTGCTAAAAGAGAAGGTCATAAAGTTCCATTAGGAACAGGTCTAACGAAAGAGGGAAAAGATACAACTGATCCTGCTGAGATTGCAGATGGGGGTGTTTTATTGCCTTTCGGCGGCTATAAAGGCTCAGGGATTGCAATGATGGTCGAATTGCTTGCAGGTGCCTTAGTAGGGGATAATTTCAGTTATGAGACAGCTGAGAAGGATAATAATGATGGAGGTCCTCCAAGCGGTGGAGAGTTCATTTTAGCCATATCTCCAGATAAATTATCACAAAATAATTGGGACGAACATTCATCAAAATTTTTTGAAAAAATGAAATCAATGGGTGATGTAAGACTTCCTGGTGAAAGAAGACATAAGAATAGATTAGATAAAGGACCTAGACATATTAATGAGGATCTAGTTAATAAAATTAAATCTTTAAGCTAATTCTAATTCAATCGGTGTATGATCAGATGGTTTTTCTCTACCTCTTGGATATTTATTAACTTTAACATCCTTAACACTATTCAGTAAACTGTTAGTCACTAAAAAGTGATCAATCCTCATACCATTGTTTTTTTGCCAAGCACCACTTGTGTAATCCCAAAAAGTATATTCTTCTTTATCTGGGTAAATATATCTAAACGCATCGTGAAATCCTAAATTAAACATTTCTCTTAATTTTTTCCTAATCTCAATTCTAAAAAGAGCATCATTTTCATATCCTTTAGGGTCGTGAACATCTTCAGCAGAAGGTATTATGTTAAAGTCACCTGCAATAATTATATTATCGTAACTTTTTAAAAGTGTTTTAAGTTTTTTTATTAAACTGGTTAGCCAATATAATTTGTAATCATATTTTTCAGTTTCAACCGGGTTACCATTTGGTGCATAGATATTTATAATTTTAATAATTTTAGATTTATATTTTGCATCTGCTGTAATTATTCTCGATTGTTTGTTTTTATCTTTAAATATATCTTTTTCGATTTTATCTAATTTTTTTTTGGAAAGTATAGCAACGCCGTTGTAACTTTTTTGTCCAAATACATAACTTTCATATTTTAATTTTTTAATATCATCAAACGGATAAGTTTCCTCTTGAGTTTTTATTTCTTGAGTTAATACAACGTCAGGATTGAACTTTTTTAAGTATTCTTGAACATTAAGTATTCTTGCTCTAATAGAATTTACATTCCATGAGCTAATGATCATTAAAGAGAAAATGAAACACCACAACCGCAAGATGATTTGCTTTGTGGGTTATTTATTTTAAATTGGTCTCCGATTAATTCTTTTACGAAATCAACTTCTGATCCTTTCAATAGATCTGCTGAAGTTTTATCGATTAAAATATTATCTTGTCTTAAATCGTCGTCTTGAGGTGTTTTATCAAAGGAGAAATCGTACTGAAATCCAGAGCATCCACCACCTTTGATAGCGATTCTAAAAAAAGAACCTTCATCCTTTGTTGATAAAAGGTTATTGATTTGTTTTAACGCATTATCTGTAAATTTAATTTCTTTAATCATTATTTATCGCTGTTATTACTAATATAATTAATATTTGCCATTTTTAAAGAATGAATAATTACTCAAAATTAGGTTTTTTTACATCAAAAGGTCGTTTAGTTTTTGAGCCAAATAGCATCTTCAGAACGCCATTTCAAAGAGATCGAGATAGAATTATTCATTCCGCATCATTTAGAAGATTAAAGCACAAAACCCAAGTTTTTGTTAATACAGAAGGTGACCATTATAGAACGAGAATAACTCATTCATTAGAAGTTGCTCAAATTGCAAGATCAATATCTAGATATTTGAATTTAAATGATGATTTAGTTGAAACACTAAGTCTAGCCCATGATATGGGACATACTCCATTCGGACATGCTGGTGAGGAAGCCTTGAATGAATCAATGACCATGCATGGTGGTTTTGATCATAATCTTCAAACCTTAAGAATAGTCATGTTCATAGAAAATAAATATTTAAAGTTTAAAGGTTTAAATTTAACAATTGAAACACTGGATGGCCTTTTAAAACATAACGGACCAATTAGTAATATTGATAAAATAAATAGAATAATTGGAGCCAAACAATTTAAACAAAAAATTAATTTTAAAAACAATTCTTCTCTTGAGGCACAGATTGCAGCTATATCCGATGACATAGCCTATAATAATCATGATATACAGGATGGAATTAAGGCTAAATTGTTTTCTATAAATCAATTATCTGAAATTAATTTTTTTAAACAAATTTATAAATCCTACAAAACAAAAATTAATCGTTCAAATAAAGATATAATTGTTTATCAAATTATAAGAGACTCTATAAATTTAATGGTGCAAGATGTAATTAAAAATAGTATTAAAAATTTAAAGAAAAATAAGATCAATACTAAAAGAGACGTTCAAATGTACAAAGATAAAATAATTAATTTCTCTAGTAAATTTTTATCAATAGAAAAAGAGGTTAAAAATTTTTTAAAAATAAATATGTATAATAATAAGTCTGTGCAATTGAAAAATAATCGTGGAAAAAAAATAGTAGAAAATTTATTTAAAATAATAGAAAAGAAACCGAAAAAGTTTATTATTAATAAATTTATAGATAAAAATAAATATAGAGCAATTTCTGATTATATATCAGGAATGACTGACAGATACGCAATACAATTATATAAGTCATACAAATGAATATATTTGAAAATTATTTATTAAAGATAGAAAAAATTATTAAATCTGCCCACAAAAATAATTTGTTAGAGTTGCCAGATAATTTATCAGGTATCAATGTTGATATTCCACCTGCAAAATTTACTGGAGATATTTCCACAAATGTTGCAATGGTTTTATCCAAAATCAATAAAAAATCTCCGATAGAACTTGCTAAGCAGATAGCTGACCTAATAAAAGATAGTGATAAAAATATTGATGAAATTAGCATTGAAAAACCAGGATTTATTAATCTAAAATTTAAAAATGAATTTTGGAATGGCTTTATACTAGATGTCTTAAATAATTCATCATATGGAAGTAGCACTAGTGGAAAAAAAAATAGTTATTTATTAGAATTTGTATCTGCAAATCCGACTGGACCTTTACACGTAGGCCATTCAAGAGGTGCTATACTTGGAGATGTAATATCTAATCTTTTATCCTTTAACGGTCATAAAGTTACCAAAGAGTATTATGTTAATGATTATGGAAATCAAATCTCTCATTTTACAAAATCAGTTTATTTAAGAATAAAAGAAATTCTTTTTGATGAATCTTTTCCGATAGACGATAAGGAATTATATCCTGGAGACTATCTTATAGATATAGCAAAAAAAATAATTTCAAAAAATAAAGATTTAGATTTCAAAAACTTTGAATCAGTTTCAGAAAAACTAAAAAAACTTTCAATACAAGAATCTTTACAATTAATAAAAATAAATTTAGAAAATCTTGGTATAAAGCACGATAATTTTGCAAGTGAAACTGATGTAATAAATAATAATGAAGTTGATGAAGTAATAAAAAATTTAAAAGAAAAAAAATATATATATGAAGGAAAAATTAAAGCTCCTGAGGGAGAAAGTAATGAAAACTGGGTAGAAAGAGAGCAATTATTGTTTAAATCTACAGACTTTGGTGATGATAAAGATAGGGCTCTACAAAAAGAAGATAAATCGTGGACATACTTTGCAAGTGATGTTGCTTATCATAATACAAAATTAAAAAGAAATTTTAATATTCTTATAAATATTCTTGGTGCTGATCACGCTGGTTATATTAAAAGAATTACTTCAGTGGTTGAGGCATTATCAGGTGAAAAAAATAAATTAATTTGCAAAGTAAGTCAGTTAGTAAAACTCATTAAGGATAAAAAACCTTTTAAAATGTCTAAAAGAAAAGGTGATTATATCACTATAGAGGACCTTATTAATGAAGTTGGTAAGGATGCAACAAGGTTTATTATGTTAAGCAGAAGTAGTGATGCAGAGATTGATTTTGATTTTGACAAAGTAAAAGAAAAATCGAAAGAAAACCCAATTTATTATGTTCAGTATGCATATGCTAGAATTTCGTCTGTGTTTAGAAATACGCAAAATGATATAAACAATAATCTTGAGATAAAGAATTCAGATTTTAACTTTGGCAATGAAGAAATAAAGCTATTTAAAAAAATTAGTGAATGGCCTAAATGTGTTGAAGTTTCTTCAGAAAAATTAGAACCACATAGAATTTCAGTTTATCTATATGATTTAGCTTCTGAGTTCCATTCTTATTGGAATATGGGCAAGGAAGATGTTTCTAAAAGATTTATCGATCAAGATAATACAATTCAAATAGAAAAATTAGTTTTCCTAAAATCTATAGCCAATACTTTGAAAACAGGTATGAATATTTTGGGAGTAGACACACCTGAAAAAATGTAATGATTAAAGAACTAAAGTATCTTGTTTTTCTTATTATAATTTTCTTCTTTATTTTTTTTACTGCCAGATATTATTTTTCTGATGAAAATATTAAGAAATCTTACAGATCACTTTCCTCAATTGATGAAAAAATTAATAATATAGAAAAAGATCTTATATTATTAGAAAATGATACAGAAAATATTATTGAATATGTAGAATTTAAAAATAATAAGAAAAAAAATAAATATTCTTTTTGGGAACTTCTTTATAATGACAAATAAGTCCCATAGATCTTTTATATGTGGAATAAAAGGTAAGTATCTTACCCAAAAGGAAATAAGTTTTTTAAAAAAATATAAACCGTGGGGAATTATTTTATTTTCTAGAAATATAAATTCTATAAATCAAACCCAAGAATTAACAAATTCCATTAAAAAAATTTTTAAAAATAAAAATTATCCTATTTTAATAGATGAGGAAGGTGGTAGAGTTAGTAGATTAAGAAAATTTATTGATAATTCTATTTTTTCAGCAGAATATTTTGGTAAATTATTTAATAAAGATAAAAAAAAATTTAATATATATTATAATGTCTATGTTAAACAAATTTCATACTTATTAAAATTATTAGGTATAAATATTAATACTGTTCCTGTTCTGGACCTTAAAAGAAAAAATTTTCATAAGATTGTTGATGACAGATCATTTTCAAGTAACAAAAAAACAGTATCAACAATGGGAGATATTTGTATCAATCATTTTCATAAAAACGGTGTTGCAACAGTGATGAAACACATACCAGGGCATGGTTTAGCTAAAGTCGATAGTCATAAAAATCTTCCCAAAATAACCAAAAATGAGGATTATTTAGTAAAAAATGATTTTTATACTTTTAGAAACAAGAAAGCATTGATCGCAATGACAGGCCATTTACTATTTCATAAAATTGATCCACAAAATAATGTTACCCATTCAAAAAAAATTATTAATTTAATAAGAAATAAAATAAAATTTAAAAATCTAATTTTAACAGACGATCTTTCAATGAAAGCTTTAAAAGATAAACTTGATGTTAGAGTAAAAAAATCTTTTTTAGCCGGATGCAATTTAGCCTTACATTGCAATGGAAATTTAAGAGAAATGGTTACAGTTGCACAAAATTCACCAAAATTAGACAAATTTGTAACGAAAAAAACATCACAATTAATAAAAATTATAGGTTAGAGTAATTTAAAATGTCCGATGATTCTTTAGACTTTAATGTAAATTTAAATAATTTTAGTGGTTCCCTTGAAATATTGCTCGATCTTGCTAAATCGCAAAAAGTTGATTTAGAAGAAATTTCAATTACAAAACTTGCTGATCAATTTCATCAATATCTAACAGAAAAAGAAAATATAAATTTAGAAATAGCTTCTGAATATTTGTTAATGGCAACTTGGCTTACTTATTTGAAATCAAAATTATTACTTCCTGAAACCGATGAGGAGGAGTTCAAAGCTTTTGAAGTTGCTGAGAAACTTAAATTACAATTAAAAAAATTAGAATTAATTAGATTATTATCGTCTCAAATGCTAGATAGAAAAAGATTAGGTAGAGATGTTTTTATGCGTGGCTCTAAAAGTGGTGTAAAGTCGATATACGACAAAAAAGTTTCTTTAACATTATTTGAATTATTAAAGGCATACTCTGGGATAGTCATGACTAAAGATTTTCATACTATGAACATACCTAAACTTCCTGTTTTTACTACTGAAGATGCTATTAAAAGAATAAAAGAGTTCTTTGGCACGCTCAATGATTGGAAAAATTTATCTGAGTTGGTTCCTTCTGGATTTAACAAGTCTCCTAATTTAAAAAGAACAGGCAGAGCAGGAATTTTTGCTGGCTCTTTAGAATTGGTAAAAGAAGGAAATATATCTTTAAAACAAAAAGAATTATTCGATGATATCTATGTTAAGGAAAATTAATGAACAAAATTAAAAAAAATAATATTGTAAGTTTTCCAACTAAACTCACCGATGTAGAAAGAGAGATTGAAGCTATTGTATTCGCTGCTGCTGAACCTCTTTCAGTTGAAACAATAGAGTCAAAATTATCTAAACAAACAGATATTCAGCAATCACTGGAAAAGTTAAGAGATTTTTACTCAAATAGAGGTATTAATTTGATTTGCATATCTAATAAATGGTCGTTTAGAACTGCAGTTAATTTATCTTCTTTAATGTCAGAACAAAAAACTGTTGAAAAAAAATTATCTAGAGCTGCAATCGAAACTCTTGCTATTATTGTCTATCATCAACCTGTTACAAGGTCTGAAATTGAGGAGATAAGAGGTGTAGCTTTTGGAACTAATACATTAGAAATTCTAATGGAGTTAAATTGGGTTAAACACGAAGGTAGAAAAAACGTTCCTGGTAAACCAATACAATATGGAACCACAGATGAATTTTTAAGTCATTTTAATCTGCAAAAATTGTCAGATTTACCAACTGTAAATGAATTAGGTTCAGCAGGCCTAATAGATACATCAAGTGTAGACTCATCAATATTTGGAACAGGTAAATTTTTTAAAGAAAAACAAGTCGACAAGAAGGAAAATATTTATTCCGATATTGATGAAATGTTAAGCAGTACCCTCAAATCTGACGAAACCTAAAAAATCACTTTTAATAAATCAATAATAAGGTTATAAATAATTTATGAGTATAGGATTTTGGCAAATAGCAATTGTAGTAATTTTAGTAGTGTTACTTTTTGGCAGAGGAAAAATCTCTAGCCTGATGGGTGATGTTGCTAAAGGGATCAAAAGTTTTAAAAAAGGTATGGCTACAGATGTTACTGATGAAGACCAAACTAAAAATATTTCAGAGAATCAAGACTCTAATAAAAAAGAATAACAAATGCCGTCAATTGGCTGGCTAGAAATACTAATCATAGTCTCAATAGCAATTATTGTAGTAGGTCCTAAAGATTTTCCTTACATGTTAAAAAAAATTGGTTCATGGATTGGTTCAGCTAAAAGATATGTTCGTGATGTCCAAGGACAAGTCAGTGATTTAACAAATGAAACTTTAAATACTGATATTGACGATAAACCTAAATCAGAAAATAAAGAGAAAAAAAAAGATGAGTAAGGAAAAAGAGGGAAGTTTCATAAGTCATTTAACCGAATTAAGAAAAAGATTAATAAACTCGTTTATATTTTTGGCTATTTTATTTGTAATTTGTTATTATTTTTCTGAGTACATTTATGGATTTTTAGTTGAACCATATGCGAATGCAGTAAAGGATGACGACACAAACAGAAGATTAATATTTACTGCTCTTCAAGAAACATTTCTAACATACTTAAAGGTTTCTTTTTTTGCTGCTTTTTTTATTACAAGCCCATTTATACTAATTCAAATTTGGAAATTTATAGCACCTGGTCTCTATAATCATGAAAAGAAAGCTATAATGCCTTACTTGGTGGTAACTCCAATTCTATTCTTGCTCGGAGGAATGTTGGTTTATTATCTAATAATGCCTTTAGCTATAAAGTTTTTTTTATCCTTCGAGAGCTTAGGTGCAGCAACGAATCTACCAATTCAATTAGAAGCTAAAGTAAACGAATATTTATCATTAGTAATGAAGCTTATTTTTGCATTTGGATTAAGTTTTCAATTACCAGTAGTATTAAGTTTATTAGCTAGAATAGGAGTAGTGAATTCAACATTTTTAAAAGAGAGAAGAAAATATGTTGTTGTAATAATATTTGCAGCAGCAGCTATATTAACTCCACCAGATCCAATTACTCAAATTGGTTTGGGCATACCATTATTAATTTTATATGAATTATCAATAATATCAGTAGGAATAATTGAAAAGAAAGCAGCAGAAAAAAATGCACAATATTAAAGATATCAGAAATGACTTCGAAAACTTTAAGGAAAGACTTAAAAATCGAAACATTGATATAAGTCTTGATAACATATTAAATTTAGATGGGGAAAATAGAAAACTTATTCAAGAAAAAGAAAAATTTGAAATGGAAAAAAAATCTATTTCAAAATCGAAAGACCAAAGTTTATTCGAAAAATCAAAAGAACTTTCTTTAAAAATTGAAGAAATTAATAAAAATCAAATAAAATTACAGAGCCAGATTACTGAAATTTTATCTTCTATACCGAATATACCATTAAGCGATGTTCCAATAGGACAAGACGAAAATTCTAATAAAGAAATTGAGAAAAAGGGTGAAATAAAAGATTTTAATTTTAAACCAAAATCCCATTATGAATTAGGAGATAAATTAAATATGCTTGATTTTGACCTAGCAACAAAAACAACTGGTTCTAGATTTGTATTTGTTAAAAAAGAATTAGCGCAATTAGAAAGAGCAATATCAAATTTTATGATTGATACACATACTCAAAAAAACGGTTATACAGAAATATCACCTCCATTAATTGCAACTGCTGAAACAATGTTTGGCACTGGACAATTGCCAAAATTTGAAAATGATCAATTTGAAATTAAACTTGATGAAGGTGAAGAAAGAAAGTTTCTAATACCAACCGCTGAAGTAATTTTGACAAATATTGTAAAAAATCAAATTTTAGAAAAGAATGAATTACCAATTAGAGTAGTTGCAATAACACCATGTTTTCGAAAAGAGGCGGGTAGTTACGGTAAAGATACTAAAGGTATGATCAGACAGCACCAATTTTATAAAGTCGAACTAGTAAGTATTGTAGAAAACGATAAATGTTCAGAGGAATTAGAGAGGATGTCTAACTCTGCTACAATGATATTGGATGCATTAAAACTTCCTTATAGAAAAATTGTTTTATGTACTGGTGATATGGGTTTTAGTGCAGAAAAAACCTATGACATTGAAGTTTGGCTTCCATCTGAAAATAAGTATAGAGAGATTTCAAGCTGTTCATCTTGTGGTTCATTCCAAGCAAGGAGAATGAAAGCTAGATATAAAGGACAAAACAATTCAAAAGAATTTGTTGGCACACTTAATGGTAGTGGATTAGCGGTTGGTAGAACTATGATTGCTATTATGGAAAATTATCAAACTGAAGATGGATCTATTTTGATACCTGATGTTCTTAAGCCATATATGCCAAATATAGATAAAATTTCTATCAATTAAGAGTTGAGTTTGAATAATAGATAGGATAAATAGCCTTAACTTAATAGGATACGTTATGGATGCTGGAATTGGACAATTTATACCATTAGTTTTAATTTTTGTTATTTTTTATTTTTTTCTAATTAGACCTCAACAGAAAAAAGTAAAAGATCACAAAGCTATGGTTGAGGCCCTAAAAAGAGGAGACAAAGTCATTACTTCTGGTGGGATAGTTGGTACAGTTGAAAGAATAATTGATAACGAAAAAGTTGAGGTAAAAATTTCTGATAATGTGAATGTCGAAGTTATCAGAGCAACTGGAATTCAAGGTTTAGTAAGCTCTACAGAACCAAAAAAATAACATTATAAAAAAGTGTTATACTTTTCAAAATTACGAATAATTTCAGTAATTGTTTTTACAGTTATCTTTTCCTATTTCGCTTTTTCAAATTTTGTTAAATTTGATGATAAATTTTTTTCAAAAAATATAAATTTAGGTTTAGACTTACAAGGTGGATCTTACTTACTTCTTGAGATAGATAATCGACCAGTAATTACTCAAAAGCTACAGGCAAAAATAATTGAATTAAAGAGATATTTTAAGGAAAAGCAAATAAATCTTAAAAATTTTTCACTCAAAGGTGATACAATTTTATTTGAAACAACAGATAATGAAATTGAAAATGTCAAAAATATTTTAAATGATAAAGAAAGTGATGTTAATACTTATTATCCAACATACAAATCTCATGAATTCGATGTTTTAGAAGATGGAAATCTTTTCTCATTAAATTATTCTAGATATGGTTTAGTCTTATTAAAAAATTCTTCATTAGATCAGGCAATTGAAATTGTAAGAAGAAGAGTTGATGAAGTTGGAACAAATGAACCTAATATTCTAAAAAGAGGAAATGATAGAATTTTAGTTGAATTACCTGGTTTAGATGATCCAAATAGAATTAAATCTTTACTTGGAAAAACTGCAAACCTCACATTCCAATTTATTTCACAAAATAATGAAGAGTCGTTTGGAACAGAAAAACTATCTTTTGAAGATGGTTCCAGAGACGCAATTGTAAGTAAAAGAATAATTTTAAGTGGTGAAAATCTAGTTGATGCAAAGCCAACTATGAATTCTCAAACAAATGAAACAGTAGTTTCTTTTAGTTTAGATAGAGTAGGTGCCAAAAAATTTGGTAAAGCAACGAGCACTGGAGTTGGCAAACAATTGGCAATAGTTTTAGATGGTAAAATAATTAGCGCTCCTTCAGTTAGAGAACCTATAATTGGTGGTTCTGGACAAATTTCAGGTGACTTTACTTTTCAATCTGCAACAGATCTCGCATTGTTACTTAGATCTGGAGCTTTACCAGCACCTTTAAATATAATTGAAGAAAGAACGGTTGGACCAGATTTAGGTCAAGACTCAATAGACGCTGGTATTTTATCTTTATTTATAGGTTTCTTGCTAGTGATTTTATTTATGATTTATAAGTATAGAGCATTTGGATTAATTGCTAATTTAGCTCTTGTTTCAAATCTCTTTTTGCTAATTGGTATTCTAACTTTGTTTGAAGCAACATTAACCTTGCCTGGAATTGCAGGTATTATTTTAACAGTTGGTATGGCTGTTGATGCAAATGTTTTGATTTTTGAACGTATAAAAGAAGAGACAAAAAATGAAAAAAATCCAATAATAGCTTTTGATGCTGGATATACAAAATCAAGAACAACTATTTTAGATGCAAACATTACAACTCTAATTGCAGCATTCATTTTGTTTTTTATGGGATCAGGACCTGTAAAAGGTTTTTCAGTAACTTTAGGTGTTGGAATTTTGACCACTTTGTTTTCAGTTTATTTCATAGCAAGATTGTTAACTTCTTTGTATGTAGTCAAAAATAAAGATAAGGAGCAGTTACTTTAAATGAGTAATATTTCTTTTAATAAGTTCTATAGAAAATTTAATATATTATCACTTATCCTAATAGTGATTTCATTAGTATTTTTAATTTTTAAAGGTTTAAATTATGGTGTTGATTTCAAAGGTGGTACTTTAATTGAATTAAGAACTACAGATAAAACTAATAATATTAGTCTTATTAGAGATAGCTTTAATCAAATGAATTTAGGTGATGTATCTGTCAAAAAATTTGGCAATGAAACAGACTTTATCGTTAAGTTTGAAAAACAAAATTCAAATGATCCTGAATTTATAAAAAATATTCAAAATAAATTATCTAGCTCTATTGGCGATGTCGACTTTAGAAGAGTAGAAAATGTTGGTCCAAAAGTAAGCTCAGAACTCTTAAAATCTGGAATTATTGCTATAAGTTTGTCGCTTGCAGCAATGCTATTATATATTTGGATAAGATTTGAATGGCAGTTTAGCTTAGGGGCTATTTTAGCTATATTTCACGATGTTATAATTACATTGGGTATATTTTCTATTTTTTCACTTGAAATAAACCTTTCTATCGTTGCAGCTGTTTTAACTATTGTTGGTTACTCCATGAACGATACTGTTGTTATATTCGATAGAGTTAGAGAAAATTTAAGAAAGTATTCTGATATAAAAATTTTTGACTTAACTAATATTTCAATAAATGAAACTTTATCTAGAACGATAATTACATCTGTAACAACGTTATTAGCTCTTTTATCAATTTACTTATTTGGTGGTGAAATATTAAAAGGCTTTTCTTTAGCAATGATATTAGGAGTTATATTTGGAACTTATTCCTCAATATATATCGCTAATCCTATTTTAGTTGCACTGAATGTCAGTCAAAGAACAATAGTTAAAGAAGAAAAAGATTAATAAAGATTTTGAGCAATTACCATAGTCAGAAGCATTGGCAAAGATAAAAGTGTATTTGTTCTAGAAAACAGCATTGCTGTTTTTGCAGATTTTGCTTTAACATCAGCTTCAACCTCAATAATACCTAAAGCTTTTTTCTGGTTTGGCCAAATCACAAACCAAACATTAAATGCCATTATAATTCCTAACCACATACCAATTCCAATGGCAGTTGCTTTACCACCACCCGATCCAATTCCTAATGTCATCGCTTGGTGAACATAACCATTTAAATATGCTAAGATAAGTCCTGATATTACTGTAACTAAAGCTGCCCACCTAAACCAAAACAGAGCTGCTGGAGCTATTACTTTTCCAATAGCTGGTTTTTGTTCGTCAGGTATTTTTGCCATGTTTGGTATTTGAACGAAATTAAAATACCAGAGTAAACCAATCCACATTATTGCAACAATGACATGTATATATCTAAATAACCAACTCCAAAAAACTAGGTCTAAATCAAAACCACCATTTCCAAAATATAAACCTAAAAATAACAGAATGGACAATGCTAAAGAGATATGAATAGTTTTAGATAATGAATGAAGAATCGATGTCATAATTCTTATAATTTATAACATTTTTATCTAAAGTTTAAGCAGTTTTTTTGAACTTATTGTCCAACATTGGTTTTAAAAATTTACCTGTATAACTTTCTTTAACATTGATAATTTCTTCTGGTTTACCTTCAGCTATGATATTTCCACCCTTTACACCACCTTCTGGACCCATATCAACTATATAATCAGCAGTTTTTATAACATCTAAATTATGCTCAATAACAACGACAGTATTTCCAGTTGCAACAAAGGTATGTAAAATTTCCAATAATTTTTTAATATCGTGTTGATGTAACCCTGTTGTTGGCTCGTCCAAAATATATATTGTTCTTCCAGTTGACCTTTTAGATAATTCTTTTGCTAATTTAATTCTTTGAGCTTCTCCACCTGATAGGGTTGTAGCTTGCTGACCAATTTTTATATAACCTAAACCTACTTTCTTAAGTGTAAGTAATTTTGTTTTTATATTAGAAATGTTTTCAAAATACTCACAACCTTCGTCAACTGTCATATTCAAAACATCTGCAATACTTTTATCTTTAAATTTAATTTCTAGTGTTTCTCTATTGTATCTAGTTCCTTTGCATTCATCACAAGTTATATAAACATCTGGTAAAAAGTGCATTTCATACGTTATTACCCCGTCACCTTCACAAGCCTCGCATCTCCCACCTTTGACGTTGAATGAAAATCTTCCAGGTTTATAACCTCTACTTTTTGACTCTGGTAAATTTGTAAACCAGTCTCTAATTGGACCAAACGCTCCAGTATAAGTTGCTGGATTAGATCTAGGAGTTCTTCCTATAGGAGATTGATCTATATCTATAATTTTATCAACTAATTCAATACCTTTAAATCCTCTAAATGGTTTTGGAATTTTTCTCGATTTGTTATTATTAAGGGTAAGGTTTAAAGCGTTGTAAAGAGTTTGAAGTATTAATGTTGATTTACCACTCCCTGAAACACCCGTTACACAGGTAAAACTTCCAAGTGGAATTTTAAGATTCACGTTATTTAAATTATTTCCGCTTGCTCCATTAATTTCTAAAAACCTTCCATTTTTAGCTAATCTTCTATTTCTTGGAATTGGTATGAAACTTTTATTTGATAAGTATCTTCCCGTTATACTATCGTTATTATTTAATATATCTCTATAAGATCCTTGTGCAATTACTTCACCACCTTTGTTTCCAGCCTCAGGTCCTAGATCAATTATGTGATCTGCATTTTCCATAGTTTCAGTATCATGCTCTACTACTATGACCGTGTTGCCTAAGTCTCTAAGTCTTTTTAATGCATTAATTAATTTAACGTTATCTTTTTGATGTAAGCCAATAGATGGTTCATCAAGCACATATAAAACTCCTGTTAATCCTGAACCTATTTGAGATGCTAGTCTTATTCTCTGTGCTTCACCACCGGATAAAGTTCCAGATTCTCTTGATAAAGTTAAGTAGTCAAGACCAACATTAAGTAGAAAATTTAATCTCTCATTAATTTCTTTTAAAATATGTTGAGCAATTTTTAGTTGACGTTTATCTAATTTTGTCTCGAGTGATTTAAACCATTGCTTTGCATCAAATATAGATTTCTCAGTTACTTCACTTATATTAAGGTCATTAATTTTAACACAAAGTGCCTCATCTTTTAATCTGTGACCATTACATCTTTCGCATTTTGTATCTGATTGGTATTGAGATATTTCCTCTCTTTTCCAATCACTATCAGTTTCTAAAAATCTTCTCTCTAAATTATTTACCACTCCTTCGAATGTTTTTTTATGTGAATATTTTTCATATCCATCATCATATGAAAATTTGATTTCTTCCTCATCAGATCCGAATAATATTACATCTTTAATTTTTTTTGAAAGTCTAGACCATCTGTCATTTAATGAAAAACCATAATGTTTTGCTATAGAGGCTAAAGTTTGTGCATAATATAAAGATGATGATTTTGACCAAGGTTCTATAGCTCCATCTGCTATTGTTTTCTTTTCATCTGGCACAACTAATTTTGGATCAACATTTAATTTAACACCAATACCCTCACATTCTTCGCAAGCACCGTAGGGGCTATTAAAAGAAAAAAGTCTTGGTTCTATTTCTTCAATTGTAAAACCACTTTCAGGACAGGCAAACTTAGTTGAAAATATCAAATTTTCAGTCTTTCTAAATTTTTTTGGTAGTGTTTCATCTTCATATTCTACAAACATTAATCCATTTGCTAGGTTAACTGCTGTTTCAACACTTTCAGCTAATCTATTTCCTAATGAAGCGTTTAAAACAATTCTATCAACTAGAACTGCTATATCATGTTTTAATTTTTTATTTAATTCTGGGACTTCATCTATATCATAAAGCTTATTATCGACTTTAATTTTTCTAAATCCTCTTTTTTTATAGCCAAGAATATCTTTCCGATATTCTCCTTTTCTTCCTCTAACAACTGGTGCATATAAAAAAATTGTTGATTTTTTTGGCAGTGTTTTAATTTTATCAACAATTTGACTTATCGTTTGAGAAGTTATTGGCAGTCCTGTAAATGGTGAATAAGGGATGCCGGCTCTTGCATAAAGAACCCTCATGTAATCATAAATTTCTGTAACAGTTGCAACTGTAGATCTTGGATTTTTTGATGTATTTTTCTGTTCAATTGAGATTGCTGGACTTAATCCTTCAATTAAATCAACATTTGGTTTTTTCATCTTATCCAGAAACTGCCTTGCATAAGCTGATAAGCTTTCAACATAACGTCTCTGTCCTTCAGCATAAACAGTATCAAAAGCTAAAGACGATTTTCCTGATCCAGATAGACCTGTGATTACTACAAATTTTTCTTTTGGAATTTCTAGCGTTATATTCTTTAAATTGTGCTCTTTTGCACCCTTAATAACTATCTTTTTAAGCATAATTTTTGTTGCTTTAAATTAATAAAATTAATATTCAAGTTAATAAGTGATATAATAAACATTCTTAAATATTAAAATATTATGGCTGGAAGTTTAAATAAAGTATTATTAATTGGTCGTTTGGGCGCAGACCCTGAAGTAAAGCAAATGGTTAACGGAAAAAGTGTTGCGAGACTAAGTCTTGCTACAAGCCAATCCTGGAAAGACAAAAATACTGGAGAAAAAAAAGAAAAAACTGAATGGCACAGAATAGTTGTTTTTAATGAAGGTTTGGTAAATGTTGTTCAACAGTATTTAAAAAAAGGTGCACAAGTGTACGTTGAAGGGCAACTTTCAACAAGAAAATGGAAAGACGAACAAAGTGGACAAGATAAATACTCAACTGAAATTTTAATACAAGGTTACAATTCATCTTTAACAATGCTTGGTGGTGGTAATCAAAATAATATCGCTTCACAAGATAATAAACAAAATTTTGATGATAGTCCCGCACCAGATCAAAGTGGCTTAGACGACGATATTCCATTTTAATTAATATGGAAAAAAACGAAATTCCAAAGATAAATAATAATATTAAACCAATCTCAATGTATGATGAGATGAGTTCATCATATTTATCTTACGCTATGAGTGTTATCGTAAGTAGAGCACTACCGGATATAAGAGATGGATTAAAACCTGTTCACAGAAGAATTATATATGCAATGCACAAAGGTGGCTTTGATTGGTCAAAACAATTTAGAAAATCTGCAAGAATTGTTGGAGATGTAATTGGTAAATATCACCCTCATGGTGATCAAGCTGTCTATGATGCTTTAGTTAGAATGGTTCAAGAATTTTCAATGAGTTTACCTTTAATCGACGGACAGGGTAATTTTGGTTCTATAGACGGAGATCCTCCTGCAGCTATGAGATACACTGAAACCAAACTTGCAAAAGTTTCACAGTTTTTAATTGATGATATAGAAAAAAATACTGTATCCTTTAAAAGTAATTACGATGAAACAGAGCAAGAACCTATTGTATTACCTGCTCAATATCCAAATCTTTTAGTTAATGGCGCTGGAGGAATTGCAGTTGGAATGGCAACAAGTATACCACCCCATAATTTAGGCGAGGTTGTAGATGGAACTTTAGCATTAATTAAAAACAAAGATATTAAAATTAATGAATTAATGAAACATATTCCAGGTCCAGATTTCCCAACTGGTGGATTGATAATTGGGAAAGATATAATTAAACAAGGATATAAAACTGGAAGAGGGTCTTTTAAAATTCGTGGGGAAATTTCAGTAGAAAATTTAAAAAATGGCAAAGATAGACTTGTAGTTTCGTCAATACCTTATCAAATTAATAAATCTAATTTAAATGAGAGAATTGCAGAACTAGTAAGAGACAAAAAGATTGAAGGTATAAGTGATATAAGAGATGAGTCAAATAGCGAGGGTATAAGAGTATCGATAGATCTTAGAAGAAATGTAGAACCTGAAACCGTCAAGAGGCAATTATACAAATATACCTCAATAGAATCATCCTTTGGTTTTAACTCTTTAGCAATCGTTGATCAAAAACCAAAGACTTGCAACCTAAAAGATTTTTTAGAAAACTTTTTAAGGTTTAGAGAAGATGTAGTCATAAAAAGAACTAAATTTGATCTTAAAAAAGCAGAGGATAGAGTTCATATTTTGCTTGGATTATCCGTCAGTGTTGAGAATATTGATAGAGTCATTAAAATAATCAGATCATCTAAAAACCCCGAGGAAGCAAAAAATTCACTTTTAAAAACAACTTGGAAAATAAATCAAGCATCAAAACTTATTAAGTTAGTTGATAATAAAAATTATAAGGGAAAGTATTTATTATCTAATGATCAAGTAACATCTATATTGGAACTTAGGCTTCAAAAATTAACTGCCATAGGAATTAATGAAATAGAGATAGAAATCAAAAAATTAGCAACAGAGATTTCTAAATATAAAAAAATTATAAATTCGAAAACTGAATTGTTAAGCGTAATAAGCAATGATTTACAGATGATAAAAGATAAATTTTCAGTTCCTAGAAGAACAAAAATTATAGATGCAGTTCTAAATTATGACATAGAAGAGACAATACAAAAGGAATCAGTAATAATTACAATAACACTTCAAGGATATATCAAAAGAGGAGCCCTAAGTGGGGTTAAACAACAAAAAAGAGGTGGAAAAGGAAAAACCGGAATTAAAACGAGAGAAGAAGATTCAGTTGTTCAAACATTATCTGTAGATACACATACGTCTTTGTTATTTTTTTCAACAGAGGGTTTAGCCTACAAAGTTAAAGCCTGGAAAATACCTGAAGGTTCAGCTTCATCTAAAGGTAAATCACTATTCAATATTTTGCCTTTAAAAAACCATCAATCTATAAGTTCAATTATGCCTTTTCCTGATGAAGATGTTGACAAAAAAAACATGCATATCATTTTTGCAACTAGCAAGGGGAAAATAAGAAAGAATAACCTAGAGGATTTTTCATCTATTAATGCTTCTGGAAAAATTGCAATGAAACTAGATTCAGATGATAAAATTGTAGGGGTAAAAATATGTACTGATGATCAAGATATAATGCTAAATACAAAATTTGGTAAATGCATAAGGTTTGAGTCTAAAAAACTTAGAGTTTTTAAGGGGAGATCTTCTAAAGGCATTAGAGGTATTAATCTTTCAGAAAAAGATACAATTGTTTCTTTATCTATAATTGATAAAGACGATATTAAAAAAGGTAAAACTAAAGATGAAAAATCTGAGGTTAAAGCTAAAGAAAAATTTATCTTATCAATTACAGAAAATGGTTATGGTAAAAGAACATCGCATTATGATTTTAGAGTTACAAATCGAGGAGGTAAGGGAATAATTGGTATAGTGAATTCTCCAAGAAACGGAAATGTCTCTTCATCTTTTCCTGTGTTTGAAGGTGATCAAATATTAATTTCAACCAATAAAGGTAGAGTTATAAGAACTGCTGTCAAAGAAATAAGAATAGCTGGAAGAAATACACAAGGAGTACGTATTATTAAGTTAACTGGTGATGAAAAGGTTGTCTCTTCAATTAAATTAGATGATAATTTAGTTTAATGAAAAATATAGCTATATACCCAGGAACATTTGATCCAATAACAAACGGCCACATAGATGTCATCAAAAAAGCTCTAAAATTGGCAGATAAAATAATTGTAGGTATATCTGATGGAAATGAGAAAAATTTTTTATTTCCAATAGATGAAAGATTAAAAATTGTTTCAAAGGCTTTATATGGAGACTTGAAACTTCCAAAAAATAGAATTCAGGTTATTAAATTTAATTCTCTAACAACAGAATTATGTAAAAAATATAAGTCAAACCTAATTCTGAGAGGTTTAAGAGCTGTTTCAGATTTTGAATATGAGTTTCAGCTAGCAGGAATGAATAGAAAATTAAACAATAAAGTAGAAACAGTGTTCCTTATGTCTGATGTTGAAAATCAGATAATTTCATCGAGATTTGTAAAAGAAATAGCTCTACATAAGGGTGATCTGAGGAAATTTACAACAAAAAGTACCATCAAGTCACTTAGGGAAATTTATGCTTAAAAAAATTTACATTTTATTTTTATCAATATTTTTATTAACAACAGCTTTAAATGCAAAGGAGAACACAATGATACTAAAATTAAAAGACGGAGATTTAAAAATTGAATTATTTCCAGATGTGGCACCAAACCATGTCAAAAGAATAACAGAACTAGCTAATAGCGGAAAATATGACGGTGTCGTTTTTCATAGAGTAATTGATGGCTTTATGGCCCAAACTGGTGATGTTCAATTTGGAAATTCATCTTCTGAAAGTTTTAACCTAAGTAGAGCTGGCATGGGTGGATCAGATATGCCTGATCTTAAAGAAGAGTTTAATGATTTGCCACATGAAAGAGGAACGTTATCAATGGCAAGATCTTCAGATCCAAATAGTGCAAACAGTCAGTTTTTTATTTGTTTTGGTCCAACTCCACATCTTGACAGACAATATACGGTATTTGGAAAAGTAATTGAGGGCATGGAGTTTGTTGATATGATAGCCAAAGGTGATGGACCCAATGGATCTGTTTCTAACCCAGATAAAATAATTAGCTTTAAGTCTGAGTAGAATTAATGGATGGAAGACATAAAAAAGAATTTTTCTTTTAGCGTAAAACATCAAAATAAAAATTATCGAGTTGGATTAATTCAAACTCATAGAGGCGAAATAAATACTCCTGCATTTATGCCTGTAGGCACTCAAGCTACAGTTAAAGGAGTTTTTATTGATGATATTATTAAAACAGGCAGCGAAATAATTCTCTCAAATACTTATCATTTAATGATTAGACCTGGAACTGAGAGGATCGAAGCAGTTGGTGGGTTACATAAATTTATGAATTGCAAACTTCCTATTTTGACTGACTCTGGAGGTTATCAAGTGATGTCTTTATCGAAATTCAATAAAATTGATAGAGATAAAGGAGCAATCTTTCAGTCGCATATAGATGGAAAAACTTTTATTTTAAGTCCTGAGGAAAGTATTAAAATTCAAAAAAAACTTAATTCAGACATTGTTATGGTAATGGATGAGTGTCCCAAAAATACTAATGACTACAATATAATTAAAAACTCTATGGATTTATCTACAGAGTGGGCTAGACGATCTAAGGAAGAATTTGGAACAAATTCACAAAAAGCCCTGTTTGGTATAGTTCAAGGAGGATTATTTAAAGATTTAAGAAATGAGTCTCTTGATAAATTAATAGATATAGAATTTGATGGGTATGCTATTGGTGGTTTAGCAGTTGGAGAAACTCAACAAGAAATGTTTGATGTTTTAGATGGCATTAAAGATAACTTACCAATTGATAAACCGCGATATTTAATGGGAGTGGGAACTCCATCCGATATATTAGGAGCAGTTAAGAGGGGTATAGATATGTTTGATTGTGTTCTTCCAACAAGATCAGGAAGAACTGGATTAGCTTTTACTTGGAATGGCAGAATCCAAATAAGAAACTCGGAAAATAAACTAGATAATACACCTCTAGATAGTAGTGTTACTAAATTTGACTTAAACAAATACTCTAAAAATTATTTAAACCACCTCCATAATACTAATGAGATGCTAGCCTCAATGATCTTAACATTAAATAATATAAACTTTTATCAAGAACTTATGTATGAAATTCGAAAAAATATCAAAATGGGAAGTTTTGATGAATTTCATGACAAGTATATTAATATTTTGTAAATTTTTACCATTGCCAAATATTAAAAAATCAATATAAGAATTTTCGTGTTGGGCCCTTAGCTCAGTTGGTAGAGCAATTCCCTTTTAAGGAATGGGTCGATGGTTCGAGTCCATCAGGGCTCACCATTACATCATACTATTGGTGGATACTTTAGAATAATTTCGTTAGTCCAATTATTTATTTGATCAATCCTTCTATCATTTGAGGGATGTGTACTCATAAATTCTGGTGGCTCTTTACCTTTATTTGCTTTCTTCATTCTTTCCCATATTTTCGTTGTTTCTCTAATATCGTATCCAGATAATGACGAAAAAATAAGTCCTAGGTAATCAGCTTCACTCTCTTGTTTTCTAGTAAAAGGATTCATAATCCCAATTTGTGATATTAATCCAACAGTATTCATGCCCGTTGTCTGGTTAACTTTTGAGATTGCACCTCCAGTAGCAATATCAATTATTCCAGTTGTTGTATTTAATAATACAGCTCTACTTTGTCTTTCAACAGAGTGTTTAGCAACTGCATGTGCTATTTCATGTCCCATTACAGCGGCAAGACCATCATCATTTTTTGTAATATCTAACATTCCTGTATAAACAGCAATTTTTCCACCTGGCATACACCATGCATTTTTAATTTTTTTATTATCAATTAATATGTATTCCCAAGAAAAGTTTGAAGTAGGATCATCCATATTATTTTTATAAAAATACTCTGATATTGAATTTTCAATTTTATTTCCAATTTGGATTATTTTGTTTAAACTATCTTTATCTTCACTTAATTTAGCTTTCTTTTTTACTTGTTCATACAATTGAGCTGCTTGTGCATTAAGCTTTGATTCTGGAATTAATTTTAATTGCCTTCTTTCAGTGATTGGAGCAGTAGTACAGGCATGTAAACCAACAGAAACACACCCACAACCCATTAAATATATAAAATTTCTTCTATTCACTTTTCTTAATATTTATATTACATGTAATTTATAATCAATTAAAGATATGTCGAAACTAAGAAGAAAAAGAATTTCATTTATAGCAAGGCTTAGAAACTATTTTATAACAGGAATTGTTGTTTTAGTACCTATAGGAATTACATTATATCTTACAACTTTTTTTATATCAATTTCATCGAAATTAATTCCGCAAGGAATAAATCCAAATAGCTATTTACCTTTTGCAATACCAGGTTTAGAAATCTTACTTTCGGTAATTTTTATTACTTTTGTAGGGGGTTTATCACTCTCTTTTATTGGTAAAAAGTTTTTACAGTTGTTTAATGATTTATTAAAAAAAATCCCAATATTAAGAACCATTTATTCAGCAATTGGTCAAATGACAGAGACCTTTGCACCTAAAAAAGGTTCAAAGAAAAGCGTAGTTCTAATACAATATCCTAGAAAAGGTACATGGGCAGTTGGTTTTGCTACAAAAGAAAATAAAGGTGAAATATCAAAAAAAACTAATACAGAATTAGTAAACGTTTTTGTCCCCACAACGCCAAATCCAACTAGTGGTTTTCTGTTAATGTTTCCTAAAAGTGAGGTCGTATATTTAGATATGACATTTGAAGAGGCATCAAAATTTATTGTCTCAGCTGGGACATCAGATACTAAAACTAAATAGTCTCATTAATTACAGCAACTTTGTCATAAAGTTTGATAAGCTTATTAAAGTTGTTAATATTAATGTTATTTTTTTCAATTTTTTTAATTTCTTTTTCTGCAATATTGAAAAGATCTTCATGTTGAATAGGATCCGCTAGATTGTATTTTTTTAAACCACTTTGCTTAAATCCTAATATATCCCCATATCCTCTAATTTTTAAATCTTCCTCAGCAATTTTAAAACCATCATTCGTATTTTTGAGAATTGTTATTCTCTTACGAGCATTTTCACTCAGTCCTGCTTTGAACATAAGTATACACGATGACTCTTTGTTACCTCTGCCAACTCGTCCTCTCAATTGATGTAGTTGAGATAAACCGTATTTATTTGAATTTTCAATGACTATTACATTAGCATTTGGAAAATCAATCCCAACCTCTATTACCGTTGTTGAAACCAATATATCTATCTTTCTATCATTAAACTTATTTAATACTTCATCTTTTTCTTCCTTGCTCATTGCTCCATGAACAATAGCAACTCTGTCTTTAAAAATTTTACTTAAATATTTATATTTTCCAGTAGCAGACTGATGGTCAATCTTTTTTGATTCTTTGATAAGTGGACAAACCCAGAATACTTGTTTTTTTTTTGAAATTTCATTTTTAATATATTTAATAACTTCGTTAATTTTGGTCTCATTTTTACTATATGTTTTAATTGGTTTTCTATTTTTTGGTTTAGATTTTATTAGAGAAATATCCATATCTCCATAAATAGTCATCATCATTGTTCTTGGAATTGGGGTTGCTGACATAACGAGTACATCACAATCTTTACCTCCTTTATCTGATAGTTTTTTTCTTTGATTTACACCAAATTTATGTTGTTCATCAATAATAATTAAACCTAAGTTAAAGTATGTAATTTTTTCTTGAAAAAGAGAATGCGTGCCAATTAAGATATTAATTTTATTATTTAAGAGATCATTTAAAATATTTTTTCTTTTTTTATACTCAGTCTTACCTGTTAATATTTCCGGATTACAATAGTTGCTAAAATTTTCTAATATAAATTTATAATGTTGAATAGCTAATATTTCAGTTGGAGCCATTATTGCAACTTGATAGCCAGCTTTTATAGCATTTAATGCAGCTATTACAGATACTATTGTTTTTCCAGATCCCACATCTCCTTGTAATAATCTAAACATTTTTTGTTTTGACTCCATATCCTTATTTATAATTGTTAATGAAGTTATTTGATCAGTTGTAAGTTTAAATTTTAAATTGTTAATGAGTTTATTTTGATACTGTAAATCTAAAATTTTATTTTTTTTTTTAATTTTTTTAATTTTATTTCTAATATCAGACGAAAGTAAAAAATTTGCAAATATCTCATCAAAAACAAGCCTTTTAAAATATTTTGTATCTCTAATTTTTGTAAGTTCTTCATTATGAATTTTTATAATACATTCTTTCCATGATACATTATCAAATAAACTCGATACTTCTTTTGGCAACCATTCTTCTAACTCGGGTAAATTTTGAAAAACACTATTTATAACTTGATTATATTTATTTAATGTTAAACCATCAGAAAGACTATATTTACTATCTTCATTTATAATATTTAAATTATTTGTCTTTTTTGTTGTTGGATTTATAAATTGAAATTTATTTCTAAAGTTATTTGCTTTACCATGTATTATTATTTCTTCATTTAATGGTAATAATTTTTTGATATATCCCTCATAACTATTAAAAAATATACAGTCCAATATAACTCCATTTTTTTCACATATTACTTTATTGGGTAAATTTCTAATTCGAGGGAAATTATACTTAATTGGTATTATTTTAATATTGTAATTTTTTCCAACTTGTAAATCATCAATCTCTGTATCTTCGGCGGTTTCAATTCTTGATATAGGTAAATGCCATAGAAGATCAAAAATTGTGAATATTTTTTTCTTGTTAAATGAATTTAATGTTTTTTTGCCTACGCCTTTAATATTTTCTATGGGTGATAATAAATATTCAAAATTACTCATTAAATATATATATATGGGTATAATTAATGAATTCAAACAAACAAAATTTAATTAATAAAATTATTTATAGATCTCAATATCGAGGAACAAAAGAAATGGATATATTTGTTAGTAGTTTTGTTAAATCCATTATTGATTCATTATCAATAGATGATTTAAAAGATCTAGATACATTAGTTAACATGAATGACGAAGATATTTCGAAAATTTCAAAAAATGAAATTATCTTTGAAAATAAAAAAATATTTAAACTGTTAATTGACTTTAAATGAATGGCGGAGAGACTGGGATTCGAACCCAGGAAAGAGTTGCCCCTTTGTCGGTTTTCAAGACCGATGCTTTCAACCGCTCAGCCATCTCTCCGTTTGCAAGGTTTTATTATTATTAATATATATTTCAAGAATAAAATGACTTAAGTAGTTACTACAAGTATTCAAATAATAAAAAATGATCAAAAAAAATTTTAATAAAGGAGTTTTACTAACATCCTTTGGTTCGTTTTGGTGGGGTTTTTTTGGAGTTATTTACTTCAAATATATTTCTTTTGCAGGTCATGTAGAAGTATTAATTCATAGAAGTGTTTGGACAGCTTTTGTTTTAATAATTACTACTTTTTTATTCTCTAAATGGAGTATTTTTAAAAAAATTCTTAAAGATAAAAAAAAATTATTAATACTTTTTTTTTCTGGTTTCTTAATATTTATTAATTGGGGTGTTTGGATCTATGCTGTAAGTGTGGATAAAATAATAGATGCTAGCTTTGGTTATTTTATAATGCCAATCATAAGTGTTTTCCTAGGTAATTTTTTCTTTAAGGAATCGATCACAAAAAAAGGTAAAATTTCAATATTTTTAGTAATTATTTCAGTAAGCTATTTGCTATTATTAGATTTTGGTTCAATTCCATGGGTAGGTCTAATTGTAGCTTTGAGTTGGAGTTTTTATAATCTATTCAGAAAAAAAATTAATGTTGAAACCGATATAGGTCTTCTTATAGAAAGTTTGTATATACTTCCTTTTGTGTTAGTTGCATTTTATTTTATAAGTATAAATAATTACAACGATTTCAGTCTATCAAATCCCTCTTTGATGCCATTATTAATGTTAGCAGGACCTATGACGGTGATTCCACTTTTTTTGTATGTGAGGGGTGTTGAATTAGCAGGATTAGGACCAGCTGGAATGATTTTTTATATTACTCCTACTTTGCAATTTATACTTGGTTTTTTCATATATAATGAACAATTTAATATAAATCAGTTAGTTAGTTTTATTTTAATATGGATTGCTGTATTTATATATTTGAAAGATATATATGAAAAAAATTAAAATTTATATTTTTTTTCTTTTAGTTCTCATAAATTTTAATGCATATGCTAATGACTCCGAATTTGAGGAGTGGAAGGAGAAATTTAAATTAATTGCTCTAGAAAGAGGTGTGAGCCTGCATACTATTGAAAATACTATCGGTAAATCCTCTTTTTTAAAAAATGTTATTAAATATGACAGATATCAACCAGAATTTTATGAGGACACTAAAACCTATGTTTCTAAAAGAACTAATATTAAAAAAGTTAACTCTGGAATAAAAATCTATAAAATAAACAAAAAAGTAATTGATAAAATTACCAATGAATTTTCTGTAGATAGAGATTTGCTCTTGTCCTTAATGGGAATTGAAACGAATTTTGGCAATTACTTAGGAAAAATGGATATAGTTTCATCCTTGGCAACTTTAAGTTATGATAAAAGAAGGAGTGAATTTTTTACCTCAGAACTCATAACTCTTTTAATCCTCTTCGATAATGGAATTATAAATCCAAATAATTATCTAGGATCATGGGCAGGAGCATTCGGTAATTTCCAATTCATGCCCTCTACTATTAAAAATTATGCAATTGATTATAATAAAGATGAAACTATAAATTTAAAAAGTATCGAGGACTCATTTGCATCGGCAGCTAATTACTTAAATAAAATAGGATGGGATAATAATACTCCATGTTTTTACAAAGTTGAACTTATTAATGAAACACCTCATAAATATCTAAATACATCCGCAAAACAAATAAAACATAAAAATAAAATATCCTATTTAAAAAAATACATAAAAAATAGTCAAATTTTAAACGATCTTGATAATTTAAAAGCAGCCCTTGTAACTCCTGATTATGACATTATTCCCGAAGCAAAAAAATTAACACCAGCATATGTAGTTTTTGATAATTATGAATTAATTTTAAAATGGAATAGATCTTTAAGATTTGCACTAGCTGTATGTACATTGAAAAAAAAGTTTAAAAATGCAATTTAAATATATTTTATATTTTATATTTTTAACTCTATTTGCATGTGAACATCATTCATCAAACATAAATATTAAGAACAAGCCAAAAGAGACAAAATCTATAGTTCAAAAAGAAGCAATTAAACAATCACCAAAAAAAAATGAAAAAGAAGAGTTAATTAATATTGTTTATTCTAACAAAGGTTTTGCTTTGATATACAATAAAGATACTGATAATTCGTCAAAATATAAATTAGACGACTCATCAATTAACATATTAAGTCCTAACTTGCCTAATGGAACACCAGTTAGAATAACAAATATAATCAATGGAAGATCCTTGATAACCGTTGTAAAAAAAAAAACTGTTTTACCTATCTATTATAATTCAGTAATTACATCTAGAATTGTAAATGAATTATTAATTAATCCGAGTGAACCCTATATATACATTGAAACTATCAATTCTAATAAATTATATGTTGCAAATGATGTAAAAACATTTGATGAAGAAAAAGAAGTTGCCAATAAAGCTCCTGTTGACGATATAATGATTCAGAATATAAGTCTTGAGACGGAAACAAAAGAATCTAATACAGAGAATCTTGTAACAAATTTTAATTATATAATTAAATTCGCTGATTTTTATTTTGAAGACTCAGCTATTATGTTAAAAAACAGGTTATTTGAAGAATATAATATCGAGAACATTTTAATCAAAAAGATGTCACAAAATAATTTTAGAGTTTATAAAGGACCATATAAAGATTTTGAAAAATTAAAGAAAGGGTTTCATAATATCGAAAATCTTGATTTTGATAGTATTGAAATAATTAAATTATGAAAATAAAAAATTTTTTGTTAATTTTAACAATTTTCATATTTTTTATTAAACCAGTTTTTGCAAATTTTGATGTAAATGCAAGAACTGCTATTGTTCAAGATTTTTTGTCTGGCAAAATATTGTTTGAAAAAGATGCTGATAGACAAATTTTTCCTGCGTCTATGACTAAAATTATGACTTCGATCATAGCATTTGATTTACTTAAAAATGGTGAATTGTCTTTGGATGATAAGTTTTTGGTCTCCGAAAATGCATGGAG
The DNA here is from genome assembly GCA_902576395.1 of uncultured Pelagibacteraceae bacterium. Taxonomy (GTDB): domain Bacteria; phylum Pseudomonadota; class Alphaproteobacteria; order Pelagibacterales; family Pelagibacteraceae; genus Pelagibacter. Next base: position 39,705 of record CACGVB010000001.1, on the reverse strand, counting down.
ATTGTCACAAGCAGGATACTCGTCAATGTTTATTATGGTTGGAGATGAAATAACTGTTGAAAATTTATTAAGAGGCATCATCGTTTCATCAGGCAATGATGCTTGTATTGCACTTGCTGAGGGTATTGCAGGCACTGAGGAAGAGTTTGCAATTATGATGACTGAAAAAGCAAGAGAAATTGGCATGGAAAATACAAATTTCTCTAACTCATCTGGGATAAATGCACCAGATAATTTATCAACTGTAAGAGACATATTAATTATGTCTAATTATTTGATTAAAAATTACCCTAATTATTATGATTATTATAAGGAAACTGAATTTACTTGGGATAGAACTGGTGGAGATCCAATTAAACAGGGTAATCGTAATCCTTTGCTTTATAAAAATATTGGTGTTGATGGAATAAAGACAGGATATCTTGCGTATGAAAAATATTCACTAGCCTCAACTATTAAAAGAAATGAAAGAAGAATTATTGCTGTTGGAAGTGGTTTTGTATCAAAAAATTCAAGGTCAAAAGAGTCACTTAAATTATTAACTTATGGACTAACTAATTTTGATACAATTAATATTGCTAAAAAGAATGAAATATTTGATGAGTTAGAAGTTTGGCAAGGTGTACAAAAAACAGTTAAATCTTATTTAACAGAAGACGTTTATCAAACAATTCCAAAAGCAAAAAAAAAATACTTAAAAGTTTCTGTTGATTATCAAGGACCACTAAAAGCTCCAATATTAAAAAATGACGTAATAGGAAAAGTTAAAATTTCTTATAAAGACGAACAAATCGGAGAATATGATCTTTTAGCATTAGAAGATGTAAAAAGACAGAATATCTTTTCTAGGTTTATTTCCTCAATAAATTTCATTATTTGGGGCGATGTCTAAAAATCCTCTAATAGTTTTTGAAGGTATAGAGACTTCTGGAAAATCTACTTATTTAAAAAAAGCTATAAAATATTTAAAAAAAAAAAAAATTAAATATATTAGTTTTCGTGAGCCTGGTGGCACCAATTTTTCTGAAAAATTAAGATTACTAATGTTAAATAAAAAATCAAAATTAAACAATAAAACAGATTTATTTCTGCTAATGGCTTCTAGATCAGAAAATATTGATAAAATTTTAGAAAAAAATTATAAAAATAAAGTTGTATTGATTGATCGATTTGTAGACTCAACATTAGCATACCAGCATTATGGAATGGGATTAGATAAAGATTTAATTTTAAAAATGAATAATTTTTTATTAGGCAATACAAAGCCAAACTTCACTTTTTTAAGTGTTGTAAATAAAAAAAATATGCACAAGAGACTAAAATTAAGAAAAATTACTAATAAATATGATAATTTTAAATACAAATTCTATGATAATGTTCAAAGGGGTTTTTTAAAAATTGCGAATAAAAATAAATCTAAATACTTAATATTAGACAGTAATAAAGATAGTCTAAAAATTATCGAAAATAAATTAATTAATAAAATTAAGAAAATTTTAAAGTAAATGAGTGAAGTGAGCAAACTTATAGGTCATAAAACTATTTTTAGTAATTTAATTTATCTAGATCAAATACAAAAATTCCCAAATAAGATATTAATAAATGGTCGTAAAGGTATTGGTAAAAAAATTTTAATAAACCATTTTTTGAATTATTTTTATTCAAAAAATTATGACAAAACCTATGATTTAAAAAAAAATGAACTAAAATTAAATAATAATTTATCAAAACTTATATCTACCAACACACATCCTAATATTTTTAAAATTAAAAAAAACAAAGATAAAAAAATAATTGGTATTGATCAAATTAGAGAGATGATTCAATTTACAAATCAAACTTCTTTTAATGATGATAGGAAGTTTATAATAATTGAAGATATAAATTTATTGGGTATTAACTCTGCCAATGCTCTGCTAAAGTCCATCGAAGAACCTAATAATAAAACATATTTTATTTTAATTAATAATTCTGAATATAAAATTTTAGAAACAATTCAATCAAGATGTATAGAATTTAAATTAAATTTAATAAATTCAGAAGTAATGGAGATTGTTAATTATTATTTTAATTGTGATATATATAACGATATTAGTTATGATTTTATAAATAATTATAATTCACCATCATTTTTAATATCATTGGTAAATTTTCTAGAAAGCAATGATTTATCTATAAAAGAGTGTAAAATAGAGGATTTGTTAACCTATGTAATTAAAAATAAATCTTATATATCAAACGAGTTTATTAAAGAATACTTGAATTTATTTATTGAACTTTTTTTCTACAAAAATATAAATAATTCTAAGAGAATTTCATTTAAAATAAAAAAATATTTTTATTTAAAACTTTCTTTTGTTAAAAAATATAATTTAGATTTTGAATCATTTTTTCTAGAATTTAATGATAAATTGTTAAGTGAATAAAAATTACTACATTACAACTCCAATATACTATCCCTCTGCAAAACCACATATGGGTCACGCATATTCAAGCATTATTGCTGATTTTTTTGCAAGATTAAAAAGAATACAGGGTTTTAAAGTTTATTTTTTAACTGGAACAGATGAGCATGGGCAAAAAATACAACGAGCTGCAGAAGAAAAAAAAATGGATCCTTTATTATTTTGTGACGAAATTAGTAAAACCTTTAGAGATTTATCTGGTACATTAAATTTATCTAATAATGATTTCATAAGAACCACAGAATCTAGACATGCCAAATCTGTGGAGAATCTTTGGAATATTTTAGAAAAAAAAGGTGAAATTTACCTATCTAAATACTCTGGTTGGTATTCAGTATCAGATGAAGCATTTTACGCAGAAAATGAAATTGAAGATTTAGACGGTACAAAAAAATCAATTAGTTCAGGTTCTAAAGTAGAGTGGGTAGAAGAAGAATCTTATTTTTTTAAATTATCAAATTGGCAAGATAGATTAATTGAGTTTTATAACAAAAATCCAGATTTTATACTACCTGAAACAAGAAAAAATGAAGTTATCAGTTTTGTTAAATCAGGATTAAAAGATTTATCTGTGAGTAGAAAATCGTTTAATTGGGGTATAAAAGTTCCATCTAATAAAGACCATGTTATTTATGTTTGGTTAGATGCTCTAACAAATTATCTAAGTGCTTTAAATTATCCAAATGAAAGTGATAATTTATTTAAATCTTTTTGGCCCGCAGATCTACATCTTATTGGAAAAGATATATTAAGATTTCATGCTATTTATTGGCCAGCTTTCCTCTTAGCTGCTGATATAGATCCACCAAAAAGAGTATTTGGCCACGGATGGATACTTTCTGGTGATGAAAAAATGTCTAAATCTAAAGGTAACATTTTAGACCCACTTGAGATTATAGAAAATTATGGTCTAGACCCTTTAAGATACTATTTAATCAAAGAAGTTTCATTTGGTAATGATGGAAATATTTCACAAGAAAAATTAGAATCTTGTATTAATAGTGATTTAGCTAATAATTATGGAAATTTGTGTCAAAGAGTTTTAGCATTTTGTGATAAGAATGCTAACTCGGAAGTTCCTGAAGTAGATAATCTAACAGAGGATGATAAGATTATTTTAGATCAATACTCTAAATATTATGATGATTTAGTAAAGTATTCAGATAATCAAGATGTAAATTCATACATAAATTTTATTGTTGAGCAACTATTTTCAGCAAATAAGTATTTTAATGATCAAGAACCTTGGAAAAAAAAGAATGATAAATTAAGGATGAATACAATTATTTATGTTGCTTTGGAACTAATAAGAAAAGTAACTATATTACTTTATCCTATTATACCATCATCATCTCTAAAAGTTTTAGGTATATTTGGTATAAATGAAGAAAAAATAAATTTTGTAACTATAAAAGAAAACAATTATCTTAAAAAAGGTCTCAAATTGAGTAAATTAGATATCTTATTTAAAAAGATTGAAAAAAATGATTGATTCACATTGCCATTTAGATCACGAACCTTTAGCCCGAAATATTCAAGATATTTTATCAAGATGCAAAAAGGAGGGAATTAATAAAGTATTAACAATTTCTACAACATTAAGTGGTTTTCCAAAAATTTTGGATATTGTTGATAAAGATGAAATGATATTTGGAACTTTTGGTATACACCCTCATGAAACAAATACTGATCAAATTTCTAAAGATGAAATAATAAGTAAAATTAAATCAAATAGTAAAATTATTGGAGTAGGAGAGACAGGTTTAGACTTTTATTACAATAATAGTGATAAAGATAATCAAATAACAAGTTTTAAAAATCATATTAATGCTGCATTAGAATTAAACTTTCCTTTAATTGTTCATTCAAGAAATGCTGAAGATGAAACTTATGAAATATTAAAAAATTCAGACAAGAATTTAAAAATTCTAATGCATTGTTTCACAGGCTCCCTTTCATTTGCTATAAAATTAATGGAGCTTAATTCTTATTTTTCAGCCAGTGGCATTATTACATTTAAAAATAGCAATGATCTTCAAAATACTTTTAAACAATTACCTTTAGATAGATTACTAATTGAAACAGACAGTCCCTTTTTAGCACCCGAGCCAATGAGAGGTAAGAAAAATGAACCATCTTTTGTACGTTACACCTTAAAAAAACTATCAGAGTTAAAAAATATTGAAGTTCAAAAACTTGACAAAATAACTACAGAAAATTTTAATAGATTATTTTTTAACAAATGACATTAAAATTTACCATTCTAGGATGTGGTAGTTCCCTAGGTATACCTAGAATTGATGGCTATTATGGAAACTGTGATCCCAATAACAAGAAAAATGTACGTACAAGATGTTCAGCATTAATAAGATCTAAAAATTTAAACATACTAATTGATACTTCTCCAGATCTAAAATCTCAATTGTTATCAAATAAAGTTAAAAATATTGATAAAGTTTTTTATACACACGCTCATGCAGATCAAACACATGGAATTAATGAATTAAGAGTGTTCTCATTAAAAAATAAAAAAAAAATACCTATTTATGCTGACTTAATTACAAAAAGAAGTCTTATAAATACTTTTGCTTATTGTTTTGAAGATTACAAAAATTATCCGTCAATACTTGATGCAAAAACTTTAAAGAATAAACACATATTAAATGATACAAATAGTAAGATTGTTATTAAATCATTAAAGGTTCATCATGGATCAATAAAAAGTATTTGTTATATTATTAATAAAAAATGTGCTTATGCACCTGATGTCAACTATATAGATAGTAATGATTTAAAATATTTAAAAAATTTAAAATATTTTATTATTGATTGCTTAAGATATAATTATCATCCAACACATTTTAATTTAGATGATGTGCTAAAATTAATAAGAATAGTTAAACCTCAGAAAACAATTCTTACAAATCTAAGTAATGAAATTGATTATAATGAAATAAAAAAAAAATTACCCAAAAATGTAATTCCCGCACATGATGGATTAACAGTATTAATCTAATAAACTTTCAATTTTTTTTGTAATTTTTTTTGATGTTGGGTTAGTTAAAGATGCATAAGTATCTTCAATTATACCTTCTTTATTTATTAAAATTTTATAAAAATTCCATTTTGGTACAGCAGATTTACCGTAGTTTTCTTTGGCCCATTTATATATTTCATGTGCTTTATCACCTTTTACATCAGTTATTTCAGTAAGTGGAAAGTTAATGTTAAAGTTAACCTCACAAAATTTTTTTACTTCACTATTTAGTTTTTTTTCCTGATTAAAAGAATTTGATGGTACGCCAAGCACAATCAACCCTTTATCTTTATATCTTTCCCATAACTCTTGCATGTCATCATATTGTTTTGTAAACCCACAAAAACTAGCAGTATTCACTACTAAAACAGGCTTACCTTTAAAGTCATTTAAATCTATTATATCACCTGAAATACTATTTATTTTGAAGTCATAAAAAATCTTTTCATAATCAGCATGAGATGAACTTTTAAAAAAAAACATAATTATAGTTACTCCAATTATTAGAAGATTTTTCATTATTTTAATTATTTATTTGGTGTAAGTAGTATTAAAAAGTACCCAAATAAAGTGGATAATAATGACCCAGTTAGAACCCCAATTTTTACACCATCCATGTATTGCATACTTTCGGCAAATGCTAAATTTCCAACAAATAAACTCATTGTAAAACCAATTCCAGTTAAAACACCTACACCATAAAAATTGTACCAGCTGGTATTACTAGGCATTTGGGCAATTTTTAATTTAATCGAAATGTATGAAAAAACAAAAACGCCTAATTGTTTTCCCACAAATAAACCTAAAACAATACCTAATGGAACTTTATCTAATAATGATGAAAAAGATAAACCCTCTAAAGACACACCAGCATTTGCAAAAGCAAAAATAGGCATTATTCCAAATGCAACATAAGGACTTATTGCATGCTCTACTTTAATTAAAAGTGAAAAATCCTTATCTTTTTTTCTGTGAGGAATTGTCATTGCAAGCAATACTCCTGCTATAGTTGCGTGAATTCCTGAGTTATGAGTAAAATCCCAAAGGAAAATTCCAACTATTAAATAAGGAAGAAATTTTTTTATATTAAATTTATTAATAACTAATAGAATAATAAATGCTAACAGCATCAACGATAAATATTTAATACTTAAATCACCAGAATAAAATAGAGCTATTATAACTATTGCTCCCAAATCATCTATAATTGCTAAGGCTGTTAGAAAAACTTTTAGTGAGAGAGGCACTCTCTTACCCAATAATGACAATACACCTAATGAGAAAGCTATATCCGTAGCCGAAGGTATTGCCCAACCTTTTAATGTTTCCCCATCTCCCAGGTTTATAATTACATATATTAATGCTGGAATTACCATTCCACCAACTGCCGCAATTATAGGAAGCAAAGCTTGTTTAATATTAGACAGTTCTCCTTGTAAAAATTCCCTTTTAATTTCAAGTGTTACAAAAAAGAAAAAGATTGCCATTAATGCATCATTTATCCAGTGAAGAACTGAAAGTTTAAGACCAAAATTATTTATTCCGATAAATAAATACCTTTCTAAAGTTGAAAAATATAGATTTGATAGTTCAGAATTACTTATAACCAATGCTATTACAGCTGCAAAAAGAAGTACTATTCCACTTGCCGCCTCAAGTTTAAAAAATGATGTAAAGCCTTTTGTAATTTTTTGAATCATTTTTAGTTAGCAAGGTCTTTTATAAAAAGTTTAAAATCTAAAACAGTTTGGTAAAAACTATCAAAAAAAGGTGCTATACCTGGAAATATACTCAATAAATATGACTTAAATGTATCGAGTAAAAATATAAAGCCTAATAAAGATATAAGAATTATAATAAAATAGATTAATAAAAATTTTAATTTTCCATCTTTTTTCTCAATTTCGTTTTCATCTTTTATATCTATTTTTTCATCTTCAGTGTTTTCTTCAGATAAAACACCTTGATTTGTATCAGTAAAATTCTCATTATTTATTACCTCATTAGAATGAACTTCATTTTTACTAATATTTTCATTTATTTTAAGATTTAAATCTTCATCATTTTTAGTTTCTAAAACAGGTGTATAATGCCAAATTTTGCTGCAACTCCCACACTTTAATAATCTACCTTCTTCAGGTATTAGACTGCTATCAATATTAAATTTTTTTTTCCCACACTCACAATTAATGATCATAAATCTTCTTATATAGTATAAATGTTTAAAATTCTTTTTAAAACGTGTTTTTATACTTTGAATTTTTTTTTATCTACTGTATTAGTACACCAATCGGGGCGTAGCGCAGCCTGGTAGCGCATCTGGTTTGGGACCAGAGGGTCGCAGGTTCAAATCCTGCCGCCCCGACCATTACTTATGAAAAAAGCAAAAATTTACAAACCTTCTAAAACAGCCATGCAATCTGGTCTTAAAAAGTTTGATAAGTGGATTATAGAATTTATAACCGAAGATCCTGGCAAAAATCCACTAATGGGATGGGAAAGTTCATCCGACACTTATTCAGAATTAAACTTAGAATTTAAATCAAAAGATTTAGCCATAGAGTATGCAAAAAAAAATAATATTCTTTTTGAAGTTATTGAACCTCAAAAAAGAAAGATAAATAAAAAATCTTATGCGGATAATTTTATAAAATAATGTTTAGATTTTTTACTATAAAAAAATGGTATCTATGGTCTTGGATAGGATCCTTGATAATTTTATCATCTCTATGGGTTCAGGTTAAAATTGATGTTAAAATTAACGAGTGGTTTGGTGAATTTTATGACATGATTCAAAAGGCACTAGGAGCTCCAAATGCTATTACTATAGAAGAATATTGGGCTAGCTTGCTTTCCTTTATTGTGCTTGCAGCAATGTATGTTGGTGTAGCTGTTGTTGTAAGTTATTTTACATCACATTATTTGTTTAGATGGAGAACAGCTATGGTTGAATACTATCATAGCGTATATGAAAAGGCTCGTAAAATAGAAGGAGCATCTCAAAGGGTTCAAGAAGATACAATAAAATTCTCAAGAATAATGGAGTCTTTGGGAACAAGTTTAATAGAAGCAATAATGATATTAGTTGAATTCATGCCAATTTTATTTGGACTAAGTATTGGTATTCCTATTTTCTTTTTTGGTGATTGGGAATATGGATTAATTGTTGGAGCTCTTATTTGGTCTATCGGTGGAACAATTTTTTTAATTGTTCTAGGTTTAATTCTAAGATTAGTTGGTGTGGAGTATGATCTTCAAAAAAAAGAGGCAGCTTATAGAAAAATTTTAGTCATAGCAGAAGATGATGGAACAGTTAGACCAAAATCAATAGAAGAATTATTTGACGATGTCAGAAGTATTCATTTTTTAAGTTATATTAGATATCTTTATTTCAATATTGGTAGAATAGCTTATTTACAAGCAAATGTATTATCTGCATATGTTTTTTTAGCACCAGCTATAGTTGCCGGTGCTGTTACACTTGGTGTGATGCAGCAAATTATTAGAGCTTTTGGACGTGTAGAAGGATCAATGCAATATATTTTAAAAGCATGGCCTACAATTATAGAATTAGCAAGTGTTTATAAAAGATTAAGAGAATTTGAATATAAGTTGGAAACAGAAGAAATAAATAGAGAATTAAAGACCTAGTTTTAAATGAAATTATCTCAAGAATTATTAAATGATATAATTGAAATAACATCAAAATCTGCGATTGCTTGCTACCCATTTATTGGAAAAAATGAAAAAATTTTAGCCGACAAAGCATCAACAGATGTAATGCGTAAAGAATTAAATAAACTAAATATCAAAGGCAAGGTTGTTATTGGAGAAGGTGAACTAGATGAGGCGCCTATGCTTTATATAGGAGAAAAACTTGGAAGTGGGGATGGTCCTGAAATTGACATAGCAGTAGATCCAGTCGAAGGTACCAATTTTGTAGCTAAAAATCTTCCCGGATCAATGTCTGTGATTGCCATTTCTGGGAAGGGCAATCTTTTTAATGCTCCAGAAACATATATGGAAAAAATTGCAACTGGAAATCATGTACCAAATGATGTCATAGACCTCGATTTTGAAATTGAAAAAAATATTAAAAATTACTCTGATATGACTGGTAAAAAAATTCATGATATTACAGTTTGCATTCTTGATAGAGCAAGACATAAAAAAATAATATCAGAGTTAAATAGATTAAAGGTTAATATTAAACTTATTTCAGATGGTGACGTTTCAGGAGCTTTATTAGTCTCAGACAAAAAATATAATGTAGATATATTTATGGGTACCGGGGGTGGTCCTGAAGGTGTAATTGCAGCAGCCGCTCTCAAAACTTTAAACTGTAAGTTTCAAGGTAGATTCTTGTTTAAATCAAACGAAGAAAAATTTAGAGCTAAAAAAATGGGTATAGTTGATCTTAATAAGAAATATGAAATTAATGAAATAGTAAAAGGAGAGAGTATATTCTGCGCAACTGGGATAACAAATAACGATTTAATGAATGGTATTTATAAAAAAAATGATAAATTCATAACTGAAACCATTTTTACTCACCACAAATCAAATCTAGAGGTTGTAAAAAAAATTTTTCCATTACTTGATTAATTTTTAAAATTACAATAAAAGATCCTCCTCTGGTCCCTTCGTCTATCGGTTAGGACACATGGTTTTCATCCATGAAAGAGGGGTTCGATTCCCCTAGGGACCGCCACTATTTTTTGTTTCTAGTACCTGCATTAAGTTTTTCTCTTAAAGTTGAAAAAATATCATATAAAACATTGTTCTGATTAAACTCTTTATTTGTTCTTTTTTCTGACAGCAATAACTCATTCATATCTTTAATATTTAATAGATTTTTTGAAACCATAATACCCTTTTTATCAAACTCTATGATTAAAACATTATTTGCAGCTATTTTTTTTTTACCTAATTTCAAAAGTGATTGACTGTTAAATTTTCTTTCTATGTATATCCATTTGTTATTAAATTTGCTTACTGATGAGGGTGGGCCAATTATTTTTCTTACATCATTTTTATTTGTTTTGTTAATTATAAGAGTTTCATATTTTTTCTCAATAAATCTTATTCCATGAATATTCGATACTTTATTTTTTGTACAATTCAGTGTAATTAAAAAAAGAAGGAGAAATAATATTATTTTTTTCATATGAAAAATGATTTTTTAAATATTTACAATAATTTGATTAAATTAACTAGAAATAAAGATCTCTACTTGGATTTAAAAAATAATGACACTTTTTCTGATAGACTAATTATTCTTTTATTTCATTTTGGCTTTTTTTTAAAAGTTTACAAAGATGAGAAACCAAAAAAAGAGGCTCAAAAACTATTCGATTTCATCATAAGACAAATTGAATTATCTATAAGAGAAATAGGATATGGAGATGTTTCAGTAAATAAGAAGATGAAAGATTATGTAAATTTATTTTATTCTATAATAGAAAAAATTGAAATATGGCAGAGTTTAAATAAATTGCAAAAAATTGATTTAATTGCAGGTTTTATGAATATACAAGCAGATAGTGATTTAATTATAACTTATTTTGACAAATATAATGAATTTCTCTCAAAAAACTCTTTAAAATTGTTTACAAAAGATATATTAGAAATTAAATTTTAATTATGGCTGTACCAAAACGAAAAACTACAAAATCTAGAGCTGGTAAAAGACGTTCTCATTTAAGAATGTCTTCAAAAAATATTATTGAAGATAAGAAAACTGGAGAGTATAGATTATCACATCATCTTGATTTAAAAACAGGTATGTATAAAGGTAGACAAGTTTTAGATCCTAAAGAATAGTTTGTATGAACAACCCTCTAAATATTGCTATTGATGCAATGGGTGGTGATAATTCTCCTGAGAAGGTAATTGAAGGAATAAGTCTTCACTCAAAAAAATCTATTGATGTTAATTATTTGATCTTTGGTGATGAAGATTTAATAATTCCTTTATTAAAAAAATTTAGCATAGACAATAAAAGAATTGATTTTACACATACAAATAAAAAAGTTGAAGGTGAAGACACGGCGTTAACAGCAGCAAAAAGAGGAAAAAATACAAGTTTGTGGCTTGCTATCGAGTCATTAAAAAAAAATCATGCACATGCAATTGTTTCAGCAGGAAATACGGGTGCACTATTTTTAATATCTAAATTAAATTTACAAATGATTAAAAATATTGATAAACCAGCGTTGTCAGCACTTTGGCCCAGCAAAAAGTCCATGAATGTTGTTTTAGATTTAGGTGCAAATATTGAATGTAATTCAAAAAACCTCATAGATTTTGCTATAATGGGTTCAGCTTTATTTAAGGCATTATTTGAAAATGAGAAACCAAAAGTCGCTTTATTAAATATTGGTTCTGAAGAGTTAAAAGGTAATGCTATAATAAAAGAGACTTATCAAATACTTAATGAAAATAAATATAAACTTTTTGATTTTAATGGTTTTATTGAAGGAAATAATATTATGGATGGAGATGTTAATGTAATTGTTGCAGATGGATTTACAGGAAATATAGCTCTTAAAACTGCTGAAGGAACATCAAATTTTATTACAAGTGAGTTGAAAAAAGCATTAACATCAAATCTAGTCGGTAAATTATCATCTTTAATTAATTATACAAATTTAAAACAATTCAAAAATAAACTAGATCCGAGATTTTACAATGGTGCTATTTTGCTTGGTTTGGACAAACCAGTAATAAAGAGTCATGGATCAACAGACGCAATTGGATTTGCAAATTCCCTCAAGGTGTGTGAACAGTCAATTAAAGGTAAATTAATAGAGAGGATTAAGGATAATATTAAATAAGTGAAAAGAATTAATTTAACTAAAAAAGATATAGTAAATTCAATTTATATGCAGATTGGATTTTCAAAAAAAATAAGTGAAACATTATTAGAAGATATACTTGAATTAATTTTACAAAATATAATTAAACATAAAAAAGTTAAAATTTCAAAATTTGGGACATTTATATTAAGAAAAAAAAATCAACGAATTGGTAGAAACCCAAAAACCAAAGAAAAAAAAGTCATTTTTGAAAGAAACGTTATTCTTTTCAAAGCTTCCAAAGACTTTAAGAAATATATTAATAAAAATGTTTAATTATAAATCAAATAGCAAATATAAATCTATTGGTGAAGTTGCAAGAATATTAAATTTAGTAAATAAGAAAAAAGGATCTTTTTCTACACATACTATTCGTTTTTGGGAAAAGGAGTTTAGGCAGATAAAACCAAAGTATTTTTCAGGTAATAGACGTTATTATGATGAAAAATCTATTAATATTCTAAAAAAAATTAAATATTTGTTAAAAGATAAGGGTATGACTTTAAATGGTGTTAAAAAGGTGCTGAATTCTGAAAATTCTGATATTGACGAATTACACAATACTACTATAAAGCAAAAAAATATTATTAAACAAAAACTTATAAAAATTAAAAAATTAATTACAGAATTTAAGAACTAAAATGGCAAAAAAAACACATGTAAAAGTTAGATTAGTTCCTGAAGCTAAACCAGATAGTCCTTTTTTTTATTATGTTAAAAAACCTGCAGGCGGAGAAAAAGCTAAAGTTAAATTAAAAGCAAAAAAATATAATCCAGCAACTAGAAAACATGAAGTTTTCGTGGAAAAAAAATTACCTCCACACAGTAAATAATTTATTTTTTTTTATTAAAATTTCTTCGTTCAAAATCAATATATGCATAGATCATATTTTTCCATATTTTATTTGTAATCTTTGGATCAATTTTATTTTTAATTGATTTTTTTTTTATATTTTTAAGGATTAAATTGATCCTTTTTTGGTCAACGATTTGGTTCTTTTTTTCTTTAAGTGACAAAACTCTTTTAACCAAGTTAGTTCTTTTCTTAATTATTTTTATTAATATATTATCTAAATTATCCAGTTCTTTTCGTATTTTACTTAGTTTTTGTTTTTTTAATGGCGACATTTATATAATTGGATAATTTAAAAAATATTATATTTATCCGCGTATGTATAGCGAAAATCTAAAGTTAAATAATCAAATATCATTATGGCTTATATGTATGTTTTGGATTATTTCAGCAATGATCGTAGTTGGTGGTTTAACAAGATTAACTGATTCTGGTTTGTCAATTACAAAATGGCAATTGTTCTCTGGTTTTTTACCTCCACTGAATAATTCTGAATGGATTATGTATTTTGACTTGTATAAAGAGATACCTGAATTTAAATTACAAAATTATGATATGTCCATGCAAGAATTTAAAGTTATTTTTTGGTGGGAATGGGCTCATAGATTTATGGGAAGGTTAATAGGCTTAGCTTTTCTAATTCCACTAATATATTTCACTTTCAAAATAAAATTTAAGAAATTAATAAATCTTTATTTCATTTTTGCTTTAATATGCTTTCAAGGATTTATAGGTTGGTATATGGTAAGTAGCGGCCTAATTGATAGGGTTGATGTTAGTCATTTTAGATTATCTATACATTTATTAATAGCTTTTCTTATTTTATCTTTAATTTTTTGGAATTATTTAAAAATAAAAGTTAAAAACAACTTTCAAAATACTATAAATATAATATTCCCATTGAGTTTTCTTTTTTTAGTCTTTTTACAAATTTCTATTGGTGCATTTGTCTCAGGAATGGATGCAGGTAAAATTTATAATTCCTGGCCATTAATGGGTGACTCAATTTTTCCAAATGATAATAGTGTTGTTAATTTATTTAAATTATCTGCTTTTAGCGAACCTTCTCTTGTTCAATTTATACATAGAAAATTAGCTTATTTAATAGGATTATTTTACCTGTATTTATTATTTTATATTTACAGGAATAAAAAAACTGATTTATATAAATCAGTAAACATTTTAGGAATTTTTATAATTTTGCAGATTGTCTTAGGAATATTTACTTTATTATATGGTGCACAGATATTGATTGCATCTATGCACCAAATAAGTTCTATATTTTTAGTAGCTTCTTGTATCTATTTTTTATTTATAAATACAAGATCTAACTTACAGCTTTCAAGCTAGGTTTTCCAGAAGCTCCTAAAGCTTGATCTAGATCAGCTATAATATCGTCTGGATGTTCAATACCTATAGACAATCTTACATATCCAGGTGTTACACCTGCAGCTAAAAGTTCCTCTTCAGTTAATTGGCTGTGAGTCGTAGTTGCAGGATGAATAGCTAAACTTCTAGCATCTCCAATATTTGCAACATGGTAAAACATCTTTAATGACTCTATAAATTTTTTACCTGCTTCAACACCACCTTTAACTTCGATACCTATAAGTGCTCCATTTCCACCCTTCATATATTTTTTGGATCTTTCACCAATTTCTCCTTTATGCAAAGTAGGGTAGATAACTCTGTCCACGTTTTTATGTTTTTGTAAAAATGCAACGGCTTTCTCGGCATTAGAACAATGTTGTTTCATTCTTAAGGGAACAGTTTCTAAACCTTGAATTATTCCCCATGCATTATCAGGTGCTAATGGTGCTCCTAGATCTCTTAATAGTACAACACGTGCTCTTACTGCGTATGAGACATTTGCTCCTGTTAATTGTGGAACAACAACACCCCATTGCGCGCCACCATAACTAGCATCTGGCTCATTAAATAAAGGTTGTCTTTTTGGATCCTTTGTCCAGTCAAAATTACCTCCATCAACAAGACATCCTCCTATTACCGTACCATGACCACCAATAAATTTAGTAAGTGAATGAACTACTACAGCTGCCCCATGTTCTAAAGGCTTACAAATTACAGGTGCTGCAGTATTATCCATAATTAATGGAATACTGTGCTTTCTGCCTATGTCAGATACCTCTTTTATTGGAAATACTCTTAAATATGGATTAGGCAAAGTTTCTGCATAAAAACATCTTGTTCTATCATCAATTAATTTTTCAAAATTACTTGGATCTGATGGATCTGCATATCTACATTCAATACCTAATTTTTTAAGTGTGTGAGTGAATAGATTTACCGTTCCACCATATAAATCAGTTGAACTTACAAAGTTATCTCCTGATTGACACACGTTCATTATAGCGAATGTTGATGCCGCTTGTCCTGAACCAACAGTTACAGCTGCAAGCCCACCTTCAAGCGCCGCAACTCTTTTTTCAAGTACGTCATTAGTTGGATTCATAATTCTTGTGTAAATGTTTCCAAATTCTTTTAGTGCAAATAAATTTGCAGCATGATCTGTATCATTAAATTGATAAGATGTTGTTCTATAGAGTGGTACTGCTACTGCTGTTGTAGCTGGATCACTTCTGTAATCTCCACCATGTAAAGCAATTGTTTCTGGATGTTTATTTTTACTCATATTTCCCCTTCTGTTTAAAATGCTATTAAACTAAAATGAAAAATACAATCAAGCTTTTTTTTAACTTGATAATGGGGGATAATTAGTTGTTATAAACTTTTTTAGAACTGTTAAAACTCTATCTGCTTCTTCTAATAACATCATATGTCCGCAATTATCTATAATATCAACTTGACTACCATCAATTAAAGAAGCAAGTTTTTTTCCCTCTTTAACTGGACACATTTTGTCATCAGTTGCTAAAATTGATAGAGTTGGGCATTTAATTTTTTTAGCTGCCTCAAATCCGTTCTTGTAATTATCACAAGCTCTAAAATCGACACCTAATGTATTCTGTATAGTTCTAGATTTTGCAAGCATTGTTCCTGTGTTGATATGGTAAAGACCAGGTACTGGATGACCACCAAAGTGACCGGCAGGACCATGAGCCCAATCCATCATTAAATCTACTGCTTTTGGATCGTTATTTTCAGCTAATGAAAGTAGTTCGGGATTCATAGGTATAGCACCAGCTCCACCCATCAAACTCAAAGTTTTAATTTTATTAGGATATCTTGATGTGCATTCTACAGTTACTAAACATCCCTGCGAGTGTCCTACCAATGAAGCTTCTTTATGACCAACAGCATCAATAACAGAACTTACCCAATCAGCCATTTCTTCAATTGATTTAAGACTTTTGCCACTTGACAATCCATGTCCAGGAAGGTCAACAGCTAAAGAATTATAGCCATGAAAAGCAAAGTATCTTGTTTGAAGAACCCAAGTCATGTGAGTTAAACCACTTCCATGAACAAAGATTATCAAAGGTTTTTTTTTATCAAAAGGTCTTCCGCCAGTAGAGGCAAAAACCTCATGACCATTTACTTTAAACTTCATTGATTTGAAACAAGTCTTGGTTTTCTTGCTGCTCTAAAACCAATCTCGAAATCATTTTTTATATCATCAATATCTTCAATACCTACAGACAATCTAATCATGTCGTGAGACAACCCAGCAAACTTCAAAGTTGCCTCATCCATTTGCGAATGGGTACCAGATGCAGGATGAATAACTAAAGTCCTTGTATCGCCTACATTTGCCAAATGTGATGCTAATTTTACGTTATTAATAAATGCAACTCCAGCATCTTTTCCACCTTTTATTCCAAATGCAATCATAGAACCTCTTCCATTAGGCAAAAGTTTTTTTGCTAATTCATGATCAGGATGGTCCGGGACACTTGGATGTGATACCCAAGCAACACTTTCATGGTTAGATAAATATTTGACCATTTCTTCGGCATTTGAACAATGTTTTTTCATTCTTACTGACAAAGTTTCTATGCCTTGTAAAACATTCCATGCATTTTGAGGACTTAAGCAAGGACCAAAGTCTCTCATACCTTCAGCTCTAGCTTTCATTGTAAAAGCTGTTGGGCCAAACTCCTCGGCAAATGATAATCCATGATATCCTTCATATGGTTTTGTCATTGTAGGAAACTTATCATTTTGCATCCAATCAAATTTTCCACCTTCAACTAATATTCCTGCCATTGAAGATCCATGACCTGCCATCCATTTTGTTAGTGAATGAATTACTATATCAGCTCCATGCTCAAACGGTTTACATAAATAAGGAGTTTGATAGGTTGCATCAACCATCAACGGAATTCCAGCATCATGCGCAATTTTAGCGATTTCAGGCATGTTCATTATTTCGTTACCTGGATTTCCAACGAGTTCTCCAAAAATACCTTTTGTATTTTTTTGTATTGCTTTTTTAAATCCTTCGGTGTCTCTTGGTTTAACAAATGTACATTTAATTCCAAATTTAGGTAATGTTAATCTAAATAGGTTTACAGTGCCTCCATATAGTTGAGATGATACAACTAAATGGTCACCAGCTTCACATAATGTCATTACTGTCAAAAATATTGCACTCATTCCTGAAGATGTAGCTAATGCTGCTGTACCACCTTCAAGGGAAGCAACTCTTTCTTCCAATACACCAACAGTTGGATTTGAAATTCTACTATAAATATGTCCACCTCTTTCTAGATTAAAAAGAGCAGCTGCGTGATCAACATCATCAAAAAGGTATGATGTGGTTTGATAAATTGGCACTTGTCTTGAACCTGCATTTTTGTGTGGTTGATAACCAGCATGTAAACTAAGCGTATCAAATTTATAAGTATTTGGTTTTAATTCTTTTTTTTTATCACTCATTAGACTCCTTTAATTTATAATTTTGTGAGTTCGTTTTTATTACGTTATTATTACTAATAAATGGTCATAATTCAATCAACCATTCAGTCCATCAAAAATATAATAATTTGACAATATATGTAATTATAAGTATTAATCCCGCATTCATGACAAAGTTTGTTAAAAAAGATGAGATAAATGGCGAATGGTTTGAAATCGATGCCACAGGAGCAGTTGTTGGTAGACTGGCAACTGTTGTATCTAAAATTATAAGAGGGAAGAACAAAACAACATATACACCTCACATGGACCATGGAGATTTTGTTGTTATCAAAAATGTAGATCAAATAAAATTTACAGGCAATAAATTTCAAAATAAAAAATATTACAGACACACTGGATATCCAGGTGGAATTAAAGAAATAACACCTGAAAAATTGAGTGAAAAAAAACCTGGTGAAGTATTAAAGTTAGCTGTTAAAAGAATGTTGCCATCGGGCGCATTGGGTAAAAAACAATTAACAAAACTTAAAATTTATTCTGGAGAAAAACACCCTCACTCAGCTCAAAACCCAAAAATAATTGAAATCAGTAAACTTAATCAAAAAAATATTGTAAGAAATTAATATGGAAACTTCTCAAACATCTACACCAAAAACAAAATTAGACTTTAAAGATAGTAAATACGCAACAGGAAGAAGAAAAAAATCTGTAGCTAAAGTCTGGTTAAAAAAAGGTTCAGGAAAATTTTATGTAAATGGTAAATCTTTAAACGACTATTTTCCAAGAGCCAACCATGTAATGCAAATTTTAAGACCTTTTGAAATAATTAATCAGTCAACCGATTACGATGTTAGATCTAAAGTAGTAGGTGGAGGGCAAACAGGTCAAGCTGGTGCATTAGTACATGGTATTTCAAGAGCCTTACTAAAATTTGATGAAACTTTAAAATCAACCTTACGTAAAGAAAAACTCACTACAAGAGACTCAAGATCTGTAGAGAGAAAAAAACCTGGTAGAGCAAAAGCCAGAAAAAGCTACCAGTTTTCTAAAAGATAATTTCTTTTTAAATTTCAACTGTTATATTAAATTATGGGCAAGAAAAATGTTCTTATATGTGGCGCTACTGGGTATATAGGACTACAACTAACTAAACTCCTATGTACACATAAAAAAATAAGTATTAAATATTTGTGTGGAAGTACTTCTGTCGGTAAAAAAATAGATTACTATGAACAAGAATTAAAAAAATATAAACTACCAAAAATATCAAAATTTAAAAAAGAATATTTATCAAATGTGGATATAATATTTACAGCATTGCCAAATGGTGAGGCACAATATATTTCAAAATTTTTAAATAAAAATAATTTATTAATAGATCTAGCGGCTGATTTTAGACTTAATAATAAAAAAGATTATGAAAAATGGTATAAAATTAAACACAAAGCGTTAAATCAAATCAAAAAAAGTATTTACTCTATACCTGAAATTAGTGGACAATTAATTAAAAAATTTCAGATAGTATCTTGTCCTGGATGCTATCCTACTTCTGTATTAATTCCATTAACCCCTTTAATAAAAAAAAACTTAATTAATAATCAAACAGTTATTATTGACTCAAAATCTGGTTATTCAGGAGCAGGTAGAGGAGTACATAAAAAATATAAAGATAAAAATTTATATGAGTCTTTGAGTGCTTACGGATTAGCAAATCATAGACATAATTCTGAAATTCAACAAGAGCTTGATCTTAAAACTGGCAAAAAAAATAAATTTCATTTTACACCTCATCTTACACCTATGTTTAGAGGAATTTTAAGCACTATTTATGTTGATTTAAAAAAGGGCATTAACATAAACAAAATAATTAATGTTCTAAATGTTCAATATAAGAATCATAAATTTATAAAAATCTGTAAAATAAATACTTTTTTAAGTACTAATGATGTTATCAACACCAATAATTGCTTTATTTCTGTATGTAAAAGCAAATATAAAGATAAAATAATAATATTGTCTGCAATTGATAATTTGATTAAAGGTGGTGGAGGTCAAGCTGTACAAAATATGAATAATTATTATGGCTTTAATCAGAGCGAAGGTCTAAATGTTTAAATATATTTTTATAATTTTATTAATATTTTCATTATCACATTGTTCAATAAATCATCCTGTTTCTATGTGGAATATAGAGGACAACAGTACTGACAAAGATGTTTCGAAATTAAACTTTGAAAATGAAACATCTTTTGAAGAATTTAAAAAAAATGTTATTCAATATGGTAAGATCAGCGACTTTCCTAAATTAGATTAATTTAATGAATAAAAACATAAATATTGCTGTTATTGGACTTGGTCAAATTGGATCATATGTTCTAAATGAGTTAAATACAAAAAAGAAAGATATTGAAACTAAAACTGGAAAGAGAATTAAAGTTATAGCTATATCGGCTAAAAATATAAATAAGAAAAGAAAATTTAAAATTAATAAGAAAATTTTTTATTCAAATCCTCTAGATATTTTGAAGATTAAAAACTTGGATATAGTAATCGAAGCAATAGGTTTATCAGATGGTATTTCAAAAAAAATTATTGAGACAGCTCTTAAAAATAAAATTCATGTTATAACTCCAAATAAAGCATTAATTTCAAAACATGGTGATAAACTGGGAGAACTAGCTGAAAAAAATAAAGTTAATTTAGAATTTGAGGCATCTGTTGCAGGCGGTATTCCTATTGTAAGAACAATAAAAGAAGGTTTAGCTACAAATAAAATCACAAAAGTTTATGGCATACTTAACGGTACTTGTAACTACATCATGTCAGAAATGGAGAGAACTAAAGATAGTTTCAAAAATGTTCTCAAGATGGCACAGAAACTAGGTTATGCTGAACCTGGAAATCCAAAATTAGATCTTAACGGTTATGATGCGTTAGCTAAAATAAAAATTTTGACATCATTAGCTTTCAATAAGAAAATTTCAAAATCTGAATGTTTAATGGAAGGTATTGAAAACATCGATTATGCAGATATTAAAATTGCTGATCAGTTAGATTTTAGAATAAAATTATTAGGTATAACTGAGATTATAAATAATAGTATTTTTGAAAGAGTTCATCCATGTTTAGTTAAAAAAGACTCTTATATAGGAAATGTGGATGGCGTAATGAATGCTGTTATATTAAATGGTTCACCTATTGGAGAGTCTGTATTGCAAGGGGAGGGGGCCGGTCCAGGACCAACATCCTCTGCTTTGATGTCTGATTTATTGTCTATATTGAGAGGTAATATAAAATATCCTTTTGGTATATCTAAAAATAAAAGATTAAAACCTAAAATATTTAATAAAGACCAATCATCAAATTCTCTTTATTTAAGATTAGAAGTTAAGGATAAACCAGGCGTTTTATCTTCTATAACAAAGATTCTGGCGAAGTATAAAATTTCTATTCAAAGATTAATACAAATACCTGATCATAAAAGTAAGACAGCATCGATTGTTCTTATTACTCATAATGCAAATGAATTAGACGCTCAAAGATGTATTAAATCATTTAAATCAAATAAAAATATTATTAAAAATCCTGTTCTTATTCGATTATTTTAATGGAACTTTATATAAAATTATTTGAAGTTCTTTTTCCAGTTTTTTTTATAGTTGGTATCGGATATTTTTTAGGTAAAAAAAATCCAAATTTTGATACATCATTTATAACTACTTATTCTGCTAATTTTGGAACTCCATCTATAGTAATATTCTCTATTTCGGCAAGTGGTGTAACTTTTGCAATGTTTTCAGAGTATTTTTTATATGCAGTAATTCTTTTATCCTCTTTTTTAATTGTTGGGCTAATTTTTTTAATTTTGATGAAGAAAGATTATTTGAGAGAACTACCAACATTTTTTTTACCTAATACAGGCAATATGGGTATTCCAATATGCTTGTTTGCATATGGTAAATTGGGTATGGGTATTGCGGCAGCCATATCTTCTTTGGTCGTTCTTCTTCATTTTACTCTTAATATTTTTTTAGCTAAACGTGAGTTTGATTTAAAGGTTATAATAAAAAGTCCGTCATTTTATGCAATAATTGCTACCATTATTTTTCTATATTACGAAATACCTTTGCCAATATTTGTATTGAATACTGTTATGCTTCTTGCTTATGGAATGATAGTAATGATTTTAATGTCTTTAGGTGTTTCATTAACACAAATGAAAGTTTTTTCCTTTAAGGATGCTCTAATTACATCTACCGGAAGAGTTATTATAGGGCCACTAATTGGCTTTTCGCTGATCTCTTTTTTTAACCTATCTGGGTTTGCTGCTGGTGTTCTTTTAATTCAGTCATCTATGCCAAGTGCTATACTTTGTTATCTTGTTGCTTCAATGTATTCGCCTAAGGAAATTGTTGATAACATATCTAGCACAATAGTTATTTCAACTTTAATGTCTCTTGTAACTGTACCCATAACTGTATTCTTTGCTTTAAAATACTTTAATTAAGAGATAAAATTTTCATATGAAGGCTGTTATTCTCAATGCATCAGCTTGGATGATTGTTCCATTTATGGATGCTTTGGCAAAATATTTAAGTTCATCTATGGATGTTTTGCAAATTACTTGGGCTAGATATTTTTTTACAGTTGTCTTTGCACTCTCAATAATGCTTTTTTTTGATAGAAAATCCATGGTTTGGAGTAAAAAACCTATGCTTCAATTGATAAGAGGATTGATTTTTGTATTTTCAACATATTTATTTTTTTTTGCTATATCTGAGATTTCTTTACCCAAGGCCTTAACTCTAGCATTTGTTGCCCCAATTTGTGTAACTGCAATGTCCCCCTTTTTTTTAAACGAAAAAGTAGGCTTAAGAAGGTGGACAGCAGTATCCATAGGTTTTATTGGTACCTTAATTGTTATTAGACCTGGATTTATAGAGATTAATTTGGCTACATTAGCAGCCCTGGGCAATGGTATTTGCTATGGTTTTTATTTAATTATTACAAGAAAATTAAGTAGCTCTGATAACTCTCTATTGACTTTATTATTTGCTGGCACAGTAGGTACTATTGTCATGTCTTTATTTATGCCCGGTGTTTGGATACAGCCATCAAATAGTCAGTGGATTATGATGGCTTTAATTGGCTTCATAGCAGCTATTGCCCATCTTTTTATTATTTTGTCTCTTAAATACGCTGATGCTTCTAAATTAGCTCCCCTTGGTTATACTGAAATTATTACTAATATATTACTTAGTTATTATATATTTCAAGAATTGCCAGATAATTGGACATATTTAGGTCTTTCTTTAATAGTCTTTTGTGGTATTTATATATCTAGGAGAGAGTATTACTTATCAAGACTTTATTTAGGTAAGTAGCATTTACTAATATATTAATGTAGTACTTTATGTTTATAGTATATATAATTGAAATTTAATGCTTTTTTAAACATAATATAATTATAGAATATTTTTCATTTTTTTAACTTAAAGATTAATATCATAAAAAAAGTCTTATTTTTATTGAATTAATTCATAATTTTTTCCAAATTAGACATGATCGTATGAGAATAGAGTGGGGAATAAAAACCAGTTTATAAATAAAATTAGAATTTCTAAAACTTAATGATAAATAACTTAAAAAACAAGCTAATATGATAATATTAAGATAATTACATGTTTCAAAAACATTTTATTAAATTTTTTAAATAATTATGATTAAATTTTTATGGGAAAAAAGCTGATTTTGAAATAGCTCTGCAATATTCGAATATACCATTTAAAAGCCCAAAATTGGGTCTATTTTAAGCATTTGTAATTTTACGGTGCAACTTATAGGCGATATTATAAAATCAATACTAAATATTGTATATTTATAAAAAAACGTTGGTATTTAACATTTTTAGAGCAAAATACCTTCTAATTTTAGCAATTTTCTCTTGGTATTTATCCCGCCTTTACCTGAATAACCACCTAAAGAGCCATCTGACCTTATTACCCTATGACAAGGTATTTTTGGAGCATAAGGATTTTTTCCTATGGCATTTGCTACAGCTCTTACTGCTTTTGGCTTTTTGATTGCTATTGCTACTTGAGAATAAGTCCTTAATTCACCTTTAGGAATAGATTTAAGATAATTCCATACTTTTAATTGAAATTTTGTGCCTTTAAGGATCATAAAAGAAAAAACCCTGTTTCCTTGCACCTTTTCAGGTACAAAGAACAGTAGTTTTTGGCACGTCGTTGTATGCGCTACCGCCATGCCCTCCACCTTACAATTTTAGCGCTACTCTGCAAGGCTTTCTGCCCTCTGGGCTTGAACCTCTCGGTTTTTCCCCAGATGGTCAGTTAAGAGTTGCCTCTTAATTCATTTTAGACAATATCAGATAGAGTAGGTTGTATGTATCACTTTATCGTTGAATATACTTAGTTTTTCACAGGGTTGAATAATGGGGATAACTTAATCTAAAGCTTTAACTAAACCATCTAAAACCTTCATACATAGCGATTCCATAAATTGAGTGTCTGATTAGAAACATAATTGATGTTTTAATGGGTATTCCAGTCTTATTTGCAAAAACTCCCTGTCCTGTTAATGGTAAAAATATCAGTAATGGAGCAAGTGTTGTGAGAGCTCCAAATATAAAGCCTGAAAAATATGTCATTTTTAGACCTATCATTAAAAAACAAAAATAATAGATTACAGCCCAACAAATCGATACATAATAGTGAAAAATCCAACCAAGTAAAACTTCATACCTGAAATTAGGCATATGGGCAATATTTGGGTTATAAAAAGTAGCATTTTTAAGCATATAATAAGTCCATCTTCCAACAATTCCCCAAGATGGTTCTGGAATACCCATCAATTTGAGTAAATAACCTAGAATATCAAGAATTATGCATGAAAATATTCCAGCAACTAAAATACTAATAATATCTATCAATTAACCTCAAAACATTAATAAAAATAGCAGAACAAAAATGCTAATAAAAAATATTCCAAAAATAATCATTAAAATACGATTTTTTGTTTGTTCTTTTAATTTTGGCCAGTAATTCATAACTAAAAATGTTCCAATAACAACAATCAGACCGATTAATACATATTTAGGCATTGAGGTTCTTTTACATTAAATGCTTGACTTGTAAAATGTGTTATATTATAGTTTCCGATAATTAATGGTTATCGGAAAAAAATATGAATAATTTAATAACTGACGTTAAAAGCCTTGAATTGGAAACTTTAAAAAACTTAAAGAATTCTAAAGCTCACAATACATTACGTGCGTATCAGGCTGATTTTAAGGACTTTTCAGCATTCTGTATTAAAAATGGCCTATCTTCAATGCCCACAGAGCCTAAAATACTATCCATTTATCTTACGTACTTGTCTAAATCATCTAAATTTAGCACCTTAAAGAGAAGAATTGCCTCAATAAGCGTGATTCATAAGATGAAAGGGCATTATTTAGATACAAAACATCCATTAATAATGGAAAACCTTCATGGCATTAAAAGAACTTTGGGATCAAGGCAAATTGCTAAAAAACCTATATTAATCAATGAGTTAAAATTAATTATTAATGTGATTAATGAGATAAAAATTAAAGCTAAAGGTTTAGTAGAAGCGAAAGTTAAGTCATCAGATGTCAAGAGAGATAAGGCATTAATACTTTTAGGTTTTGCAGGAGGTTTTAGAAGATCGGAATTAGTTAATATAGAGTACGAAGATATAGAGTTTGTTCAAGAAGGTGTCAAAATAGTCATTAAAAGATCTAAGACAGATCAATCTGGAGAAGGAACTATAAAAGCTATCCCCTACTTTGATAATGAAAAATATTGTCCTGTAAAAGCTCTAAAAAATTATATGACTTATGGATTTGCAATAGAAAATAAAAGAAAAATATTTGATATTTCAGATAAATCTGTAGCTTTAATCGTTAAAAAATATGCTTCATTGGCAGGATTAGACTCAAATAAATATGCAGGGCATAGTCTAAGATCAGGTTTTGCTACATCAGCCGCTGAAGCTGGAGCAGAAGAAAGAAATATTATGGCTATGACTGGTCATAAAACTACACAAATGGTTAGAAGATATATTAATGAAGCAAATTTATTTAAAAATAATGCTTTAAACAAAATAAAGTTATAGGAAATTAATAATTTTATCTTTTATCTGATCACTGCTATTTTTTAATATAAGAAAGTTATAATTATTATTTTGAGGTTTAAATTCACGAAATGAGTTTTTTGAAATTGTTACGTCATAAATATCTATAACGTTTATATTTAAATAGCTTGCCATAACAGTCATTGTTCCATGAGGTGAGATTACATGGCTCGCATGAGCAATAATTTTAAATAAATCACTAATCTTAATGTTATGTAGATATGTAATATTTGAGTCCAAAAATTTACATTTCTCAGTATCAAAATTAATAAAAGAAAATTTTTCAAGAAAATATTTATTGTAATCATAATTTCCAATATCAGAGCTAAGGAGTATTTTTGGATAAAAATAATTTTTGTCGGTATTATATATTCTCTTATTTAAAATTTTATTTAATAAATCAAAAAACGATTCCAAGGTCCAACCATTTTTACTAAATAAGGAATGTTTATAATGAACATAAATAAAATCTTTTTTTAATAAATTAATATTTTTTTTCAGAGAATTTGAAATAACACTGTTACAAATATTAGGAAATACTGGGATTTGTAGAGAGTCTTCATAACAAAGTTTTTCTACAAGGTTTGAAATACTATCGCCTAGTTTTTTATTTGTTCTATCGTTAACATAATATTTGTATAATTTTTTTTTTAAAAAATCATAAGGTCTATCTCTTTTAAAATCTTTTACTGTAATTGCATAAAATTTAGATTTTGTGATAAGAGGTAGGTAAAAATAAATGTTTTTGGGAGATAGAATATAAATTTTATCATATTTATTTTTAAGTATTTTTTTAATTATATTAAATTTATCAAAAAGGTTAAGGTTATAATTCAATACACTTGTCTTAACATTATTTGCTTTAAACAAAAAATCCATTTCTTTCGAAAAATTAGACAAAACAATCTCGATATTACAATTACTTTTATGTTTATTAATTTCAATGATTGATAAAATACCTTTTATTGAATGGAAAAGATCCCCTACTCTGTCATTTTTCAAAATCAAAATCTTACTCATTGAAAAAATATTTTATCCATTCATCAGCAATAGTCTCCCAATTATTATCCTTACGTTTTTTTTTCATATTCCTTTTCATATCTAAGTAAAACTCATCATCATTGAGAAGTTTAATTGTAAAATTAGCAAAATCCTGGTCATTTTTTGCTATATAGCCTGTTTCCATGTGCTTTACCCTCTCTTTTAATGAGCCTATTCCAAAGGTAATAACAGGCAAACATAATTTAATAGCTTCTTCTGCTGTAAGTGTAAAAATATCAGATTTATGTCCAAGGTAGGTAAGAGCACGATATGTTTTCAATTCATTAATCATATCCTGTCTACTTCCAATAGATCTTAAAAATATATTTTTTTTTTTAAGTTTATCATTATATTCCAGTAAATCTGGAGTTATATAAAGTTGAAATTCATTGTTGTATGGAAATATTTTTTCACACCAAATATTAATTAATTTATCTAAATTTCTATTTGATCGTATATTATAAACAACTTTTTTTTCAGCTATATGATTTTCATCAATATCAATATTTAAAAATTTGGGGTCAACAGTTATTGGAATAGTTTTTTTTCCATAAAATGATGTAAGAAATGATCTTTTTTGATATTGATAATCACATAATGTTATCAATGTTGGCTTATACTTAATAAATGGAATTAGTTGTTTTTTTCTTATAAATTTTTCTAAAGGTTGATTACTATTTGAGAAAACAGCTTTTTTTAAAGAATTAACACGTTTAAATTCATTAGCATCTGAAATAACTATAGCAAGGTCATATAACTTGTTTTTAGTTATATTATTTTTATTAAAATAATTTACACCATTAACTTCTTTACTTAATCTTGTAGAGTTACAATAATCAACACTTATCCCCATCCGTATAAATTGTTCTGAAAGTAAAATTAAAGAGGTTTCCGTACCTCTTACTATTTTACCATTTATATCATCACCAGTGTAAGATAAATCTGAATTATCAATAACAATAATTTTTTTTTGTTTAAAGCTCATTTAAAATATTAAAATTACTTATTTTCCATCCTTTTCTTCTTAATTTACTATTTGAACCAATTAAGTCTCCATAACCTTTATTAATAATAGCTACTTTTTTTTTATTATTCTTTTTGTGAATTTTTTTTACAATATCAGACAAATAAATCTTCTTACCAGAGCAAATATTATAATCGCCTACTAATTTTTGATTAATCATTTCAAACAAGGCTGTATTAATATCTTTTACAGAAATATAGTCTCTATAAGCATTAATATTTGTAAACTTAATTATTTTATCTTTTTTTTTAAATTTATTTATAACATCATTTATAAAAAAATTATTTTTGGAATTCTTGTTATAATAATTAAAGATACGCGCTATACCAATTTTAAAAAAAAATTTTTTATAGTTTTTTAGAATAAATTTTTCCATTGATAGTTTCGAAAAACCATAATAATTATTTGGTCTTTTTTCAGAATTTTCCTTTAATTTTAAAGAGGATTTTTTAAAAACATGGCTTGATGAAATTGCTAAAAAATATTCAAAATTAGGCATTTTTAATTTATTAAGAACATTAAGTATATTGATAACAGACTTACAATTAATTTTTAATGCTTTTGCTTTATTATTCTCACACTTTTTCACAGATGAAATTGCAGCAAAGTTTATTAAAATATTTATATCCTTATTTTTGATTAACCAATTTTTAAATTTATTATGTTTTGCGATGTCATCAAGGTATGCTTTAAATATTATTCTATTTTTATATTGTTTGTAAAATTTTTTTGCTAAAAAACTGTTATTACCAATATAACCTACTATTATTTTATTACTTAAATGATTTTTCAAAAGCTAAAGATATTTTTGTTAAATAATTATTACTAATTTTTTTCGTCGGTAATCCAATAAAAAAACTTTTATTATATATAAGATCTGTATTTGGATATTTTTTTCTTTTTGAAAGACCGTACTTGATAGTAGCTGGTTGCTTTGTAAAATTTCCACTAATTATTGGTCTTGTCTCAATTCCATTTTTCTCTAGTTTTTTAACCAAAGTTTTTTTTATATTTTTTTTTGTTTCAAGTATCTTTACAGATAGACCAAACCATGATGGGGTAACAAATTTATTTTCTTTATAAAAATCAATCTTATTTTTTAAAATTTTATTGCTTAAAAGTTTATTTATAATTTTTTTTCTATTTATATTTCTCATTCTAATTAATGAGTCTATTCTTTTAAATTGGTTATTTCCTACTGTTGCAGCAACTTCAGTTGGTCTAAGATTATAACCTGAATTAAAAAAAATAAATCTTT
The DNA here is from genome assembly GCA_902576395.1 of uncultured Pelagibacteraceae bacterium. GTDB lineage: Bacteria > Pseudomonadota > Alphaproteobacteria > Pelagibacterales > Pelagibacteraceae > Pelagibacter. Next base: position 10,150 of record CACGVB010000001.1, on the reverse strand, counting down.
TATCTAAATGTGGATTTTTATTGTAAATTTTATTTTCAAATGTTGTGCCTCTTGACCAACCATGAGATCTCAATGATTTGATTATATTATAATCTGTTTTGTCCTTACAACATATCATACCACCTTCTCCAGAAGAAATTTGATGAGATGAATAAAATGAAAAAGATGAAAATTCCCCAAAAGTACCTAAATATTTATTTTTATACTTACTACCCAATGACTCACAAGTATCTTCAATCAAAATAAGATTATATTTTTTTTTAATTTTCATTATTTGATCCATATCACAAGAATTTCCAAGTACATGAACTAGTAAAATAGCTTTAGTTTTTTTATTTATTTTATTTTTAATTTGTGCCTCATCAATATTTAAGGTTTCTGAGTTTACATCTACAAAAACAGGTTTTAAATTCGACTGAATAATTGGCCATAAAGATGTTGACCAGCACAAAGTTGGAATTATTATTTCATCACCTTTTTTTAGTTTCTTTTTTCTGTATGGGTTTATTAAACATTGAAGTGCTAATAAATTTGCAGAAGACCCAGAATTTACCATTAATGAATATTTTGACTTTAGTTTTGTGGTAAAATTTTTTTCAAATTTCTTCGTTTCATTTGATAATGTTAGTTGTTTTGATTTAAGTACATTTATACCCTTTCTTATATCACTATTTGAGTATGGATTTTCTATTAAAGGATAAAAATATTTATTCATATAAATCTAATTCATATTTAATCATATCATCAATTAAACTACTCGATTTATATTTAGGTCTCCATTTTAAAAGTTTTTTTGCCTTTGAATAATTACCTTTCAAAAAATCTACTTCACCTGGTCTAAAGTACTTTTTGTCAATTTTTATAATTATTTTATTTGTATTTTTGTCGATTCCTATTTCGTTAATTCCTTTATTTTTCCAAATTAATTTAATATCCAGTTTTTTAGCACATCTATTAATAAATTCTTTTACCGTCAGTTCTTCATTTGTCGCAATTACCCAATCATCTGGTTTTTTATATTGTAGAATTTTCCACATGCTTTCAACGTAATCCTTTGCATGACCCCAATCTCTTACTGCATATAAGTTTCCGAGGGTAAGTGATAATTGTTTATTTTGCTTTATTCTAACCAAACCTTGAACTATTTTTTTTGTAACAAATGTTGGACCTCTACGAGGCGACTCGTGGTTAAATAAGATCCCATTACATGCAAAAATTCCAAAAGCTTCACGATAATAAATAGTCGTGTAGTATGAAAAGACTTTTGAAACTCCATAAATTGACATTGGATGAAATGGAGTTTTCTCATTTTGAGAAATACCTTTATTTTGTTTTCCAAACATTTCTGAACTCGATGCTTGGTAATATTTCGTTTTTCTTAATTTCAAATTTTTTATTGCTTCTAAGATCCTGAGAGATCCTAAAGCTGTTGAATTAGCTGTATATTCTGGAATATCAAACGACACTCTTACGTGACTTTGAGCAGCTAAATTATATATCTCATCTGGTCTAATTTTATTAATTAAACTTAAAGTGCTAGAACTGTCTGTTACATCTCCATAGTGAATAAATAAATTTTTACTTTTAAAGTTTATACTATCAAATATATGGTCAATTCTCTCTGTATTAGCACTTGAAGATCTTCGTTTTACACCGTGTATTATATAATTTTTCTTTAATAAGAATTCAGCTAAATAGGATCCATCTTGTCCCGTGATACCAAATATAAGAGCTTTTTTTTGATTTCATTAATATTTAAATACTATAATAATACTTAAAATTTAACATTATTAATTTGTTTGCAAACAGAATTAATATTATCACGATAAACAAGTCTTATATTGTTCATATGTTTCGTCCAATAAGTTGCAGTTTTAAAACTCATTTTATTAATCAAAGCAATTGTTTTAATGTTAAAAGCATTGGATACATGACTGATTGCACCTTCACAACAAACTATTGAGGAACTATTTTTAACAATTCTTTCGAGGTCGCGGAAAGAAGTATTTTCAAAATAAATTAATTTATCTTTAAACTTATTTGAAAAATAAATATTTTTTGTTTTCTTATAAAATCTATTTTTAATAATAAGATCAAAATTATCAATTTTAATATTACCAGACGTTAAAATAATTTTTTTTTTAAACTTTCTATGTATCGTATTGATTAATTGATAAAAATTATTATAGTTTAAACTCATATACTCATAATCACTATGATAAAATCCTTCAAACCATTTTTCATCAAGATGCAACAATGTAAAATTTGATATTAAATTATTTTTTAAATTTTTAAAACCATATCCATTATAATAATTAATTTTATCAGGCACCTTTAGATTTAAATAATTTATAATTGTAGTAAAGTTATTAAATTGTGAATTTGCCTCTGAATTAATAAAATATTTATTAAAGAAAAATTTTAAAATTAAATATGGTCTAAAATCCTTCAATATAACAAATTTTTTTTTAGATTTTAATAATGTAGAATAAAATATTGATCTTCTTTTACCGTCCAGAATTATTATATAATCATAATTAACTTTGTTAATTTTGATTAAATTTTTAATCAACATTGGTATGTTATATTTGTCTAGTATGTAAATGTTTCTTATATCTCTGAAATTTTTAATATATTTTGAATTATACATTGAACAAACAAAATCAATTTTACTATCAGGATATTTTAATTTAATTGATTCAGTTAACATTCTAGAAAAAATAAAATCACCAATCCTATCTGTTCTGAAAATCAAAAATTTATTCATTCATCCATTTTTGGTTATTAATAAATTTAATATCCATTGTTTTACTCACAATATAACTGCTTATTAATTTATTACTGAAAATTTTATGACTTTTTTTATAACCTTTGGCAGCTATTTTTTTTAATAGTTTCTTATTTTTTTTAAAAAATAATAATTTTTTATTTAAATTATTAATATTTTTATACGTTACAATTTCATCATTACTGAAAAAATCCTGGTAATGATAATCTTGATGGATAAATGTTAAAAGGCCGTTTCCTAATAACGATGAAATTCTATCACTAGAATAATATTTTATAGGTTTGCCTCTGCTCAAGTTTATAGCCATAGAGCACTTTTTCAATTCATCAAAAAATTCCTGTCCCCATACTGGATTATTTTTATAACCAAAAATATTATATTCTATTTTTTTTGTCATTTTTTCAATAACTTTTACTCTGTCGTCTATAAAATCTCTTTTTAATATCCCTCGATGTTGACCGTGACTAATGGCAATAAACATATCAATTTTTTTATCGCTTAAAAAATTTCTATAAATATCAATTGATGGATCAATTGGATTGGGAATAAAAAATGTCTTCTTTCTATTTGCAAAATCTAATTCTTTAACAGAGGTAGTAACAAAATTTGCATCACAGAATTGATATTTAAGAAAAAAACGATTTTTATTTTTTTCATAATCTGGTCCTTCAGTGTTTAAGGGATCTAAAAACCATTGAGCAAATTTTATAGAATTATATTTTTCTTTTAATTTAATAAAACCTTCATAGTCTAATCTATCAACATGCCCTAAAAGAATCATATCTGGTCTAAAATTTTCTATATTAGTATTAATTTTATCTAATAGATATTTTTTGGAACCTATATCAAAAATATTCTTTCTTTGTGAAGTCAAATCCCTATCTGAAACATTTAAAACGTTATGTCCGTTTAGTATCAGACCATTATTCAGTTTTTTTCCAGTTGAATAAAAAAGTCTTCCATTGTGCCTAAAATGCAAATCTGTTATATGTAAAATTTTATATCTTTTCATTTAAAATAATTCATTTTAATTTTAGACCTTTTTATTCGATCTTTTTTAAGTTCGTATTCGTACTTCATAGCCTCATTTTTAGATGTAAATTCCTTTTTAAAAATTAATTTCCATTTTTTTCCTCTTGTAAATTTTGCTCCTTTTGATTTATTATGAAGTAAAATTCTTTTCTCTAAATTATTTGTATAACCTACATAGGTAATTAGTCGATTGTTATTGTTTTTTGCATAAATTAAATATACATAAAACTTCATAAATATTTATTTTATATATTAATTTTCATGTTTAAAAGAAAGTTATTAAAGCAACCAAAACTTAAAAGATTTATACTAAAATTACTTAATGTATATGCTTACGATAAGGAAACACTCAATATTATAAACCCTAACATCGAAAATTTTCATAAAAAATTTATTAAATTTAATGATAAATCTTTTATATTTTCACGAGGATTCTTAAATTTAACGCGAAAAATAAAAAAATTAGACATTTTTTTTAGATATTCACCCAATAATAATCTCTGGAATTCATCAAAGGGTGCACAACGTATTATTAAAAATATAAATAAAAAAACGTTAATTTCAGTTTGTTTATTAAGTTTAAAAAAATCACTTGAATCAATGCTAAATAATCTAGATGTTGAAGTATGTGTTAATTTAATAGGTGATAATTCTGATAAAAAATTCGATGAACATATTTCAAAAATATTAAAACATAAAAAAATATCAATTAAAAATCATATCGTTAAAATAGTAGGAAATAGAGGTTCATATTTAGAATGCTGTGATCAAGCAGAAAGTTCTGAGGACTTAATTTTATTTGTTGAAGATGATTACCTTTTTGAGCAACATTGTATTGAAGAAATGTTGTTAAGTTATTCAAGGATTTCTTCACTTATTAAAAAAGACATAATTATGTGTCCAGCTGATTATCCTTTTTATTATGACGCACTGTATTCAACATCATTATTTTTAGGTAGTAATTATAAATGGAGAAGCGTTGGAGAAACATTACTTACTATAATGTTTTCTAAAAAAATATATGAAGAGAATAAAGAAAATATTAAATTAGTTGGGGAGCAAATAAATGATCCTTTTGAAAAACCATTACACGAAATTTATAAAAATAATTATTGTTTAGCTCCCATAGGTTCTTTAGCATACCATATATCAAGACATGTACCGGACGTTCAAGATGAGTGGAAAAACCTCTGGAATGAAAATTATCAAAATTATTTAGATAATTATCTAACCCGCAATTACAGCCAAAAGAAGTAATGCTACAATATTTGTAATTTTAATCATTGGATTCACGGCTGGTCCTGCTGTATCTTTATATGGGTCACCTACAGTATCACCAGTTACTGCAGCTTTGTGTGCCTCTGATCCTTTTCCTCCAAATTTTCCATCCTCAATATATTTTTTTGCATTGTCCCAAGCACCACCCCCAGCTGTCATTGAAACAGCAACAAACAGACCTGTTATAATAACACCTAGTAACATTGCTCCAAGAGATGATAATGCAGCAACTTGTCCACCAATAAAATAAATTACTAAGTATAAAACAATTGGAGATAAAATTGGCAGTAATGATGGAATTACCATTTCCTTAATTGCAGCTCTAGTTAGCAAATCAACAAGTTTACCATAATCAGGTTTAGCTTTTTTTTTCATTATACCTGGTATTTTTTTAAATTGTCTTCTGACTTCAATTACCACAGCACCACCTGCTCTACCCACTGCTTGCATTCCCATTGATCCGAATAAATAAGGAAGCATGCCGCCAATTAGTAATCCTACAACCACGTACGGATTAGATAAATCAAAAGTAACAGATATACCCTCTAAATTTGATCCAGCAACTTTTGAAAAATGCTTTATATCTTCTGTATATGCTGCAAAAAGAACTAATGCACCAAGACCTGCAGAGCCTATAGCATAACCTTTAGTTACAGCTTTTGTTGTATTACCAACTGCATCAAGGGCATCTGTAGTTCTACGTACATTTTTTGGAAGATTTGACATTTCAGCTATACCGCCAGCATTATCTGTAACAGGCCCATAAGCATCTAAAGCAACAACCATTCCAGCTAGCGCAAGCATTGTAGTTACAGCAATAGCAATTCCATAAAGTCCTGCTATATGGTTAGTCCATAAAATTCCACCAACAATTATCAATGCTGGAACAGCAGTTGCCTCCATAGATACAGCTAATCCTTGAATAACATTTGTTCCATGACCTGTTGTTGAAGATTTAGCAACACTTTTAACAGGTCTGTAATCAGTTCCTGTGTAATATTCTGTAATCCAAATTATTAATCCTGTTATTACTAAACCAATAATTCCACAATAATATAGACTTAAACCATTGAATATTTTTCCATTTGCTACATATTCAGTGGTAAAGCCTATTACATGTTTTGTAATTGGAAATAGAATTACTAAAGAACTAATTGCAGTTATTACAAAGCCTTTGTACATCGCTTTCATGATATTTTTATCTTTACCAAGAGTAACAAAAAAAGTTCCAAGTATAGACGTTAAAATACAAACTCCACCAATAGCCAATGGATAGATCATCATATTTAAATCATTTACAAAGAAAATAGATGAAAGGACCATTGTAGCAACAATAGTAACAGCATAAGTTTCAAAAAGATCAGCTGCCATACCTGCACAATCTCCCACATTGTCACCAACGTTGTCTGCAATAACTGCAGGGTTTCTTGGATCATCTTCTGGAATACCAGCTTCAACCTTGCCAACTAGATCAGCACCTACATCAGCACCTTTTGTAAAAATACCACCACCAAGTCTTGCAAAAATAGAGATTAGTGATGCACCAAAACCTAACGCAACAAGTGCGTTAACTATTTCTCTTTCCTCAACACCAATTTTAATTAAAATATAATAGTAAACTGCAATTGAAAGTAATGCCAGTCCAGCAACCAACATTCCAGTTACTGCTCCTGACTTAAATGCTATGGACAATCCACTTGCTAAACTTTTTCTTGAGGCTTCAGCTGTTCTAACGTTAGCTTGTACAGAAACAAGCATCCCAACATAGCCAGCTATACCTGATAAAGTTGCCCCAATTAAATAACCTAAACCAACTAAAGGACTAAATAAAATTGTAATAATAATAAGGACTACCACACCAACTATTGCGATTGTTTTATATTGTCTATTTAAATATGCTCTAGCTCCTTCTTGAATTGCAGATGCAATTTCAAGCATTTTAGAGTTACCTGAGCTTGAATTTAAAATATTTCTTCCAGTTATAAAACCGTAAACGATGGATAATATTCCAGCCGCTATAATATAATACATTATTGTTTCAGTTGATGAGTTCATTGATTCCTTTGTTTATTAAAGTTTTGAAAAATATGTAATACAAAATATGATATAAAACGCAATATTTAACTTTGTTAGAAATTGTGCGAATATCCTTCATTATTTGCATGTTTTAATATCTTATCACCATCAATAATTTCATTATTTTTTGCATCCTTAGTTAAATTACCAATTAATGTTACTTTTTGATTCATCTTTTTGAAATATTTGTGAATATAATTTCTCTTAGATTTTGAGGATGTAAATAAAATTTGATAATCATCTCCTTTTGAAATGAAGTTAATTTTTTTTTTTTTGAATTTAATAAGATATTTTTTTAAGTTTACTGAAATTGGAACTTTATTTATATCAATATTGTAAAATAATTTACTTTTATTGATTAACTTGCTCAAATCTCCAAATAAACCATCTGAAATATCTATTGAGGAATTTGCAAAATCAAAAAGGTTTGAACAAATCTTAATAGGTAAGTCGGGTAAATAATATTTTTTTATAAAATAGTTATATTTTTTTCTATTTAATAAAATATTTCTTTTTAAGATTTGTAATCCTAAGTAGCTATCACCAATGTTTCCAGTTACGTATACATCATCACCACTCTTACATTTATTTCTTTTAACTATTTTTTTTGAATAACCTAATGACATTATTGTAAAGATTGCTTTATTTGATCTTGTTGTGTCACCACCTGATAATTTAATACCATATTTCTTCTGCTCTTCTTTAAGACTTTTAGAGATAATATTAAGATTTTTATTTGAGAAAGATTTATTATTTCCACTAGCACATATAAAGACAAATTTTGGTGTAACACCTTTGCAATACAAATCTGATATTGAAGATCTTATTATTTTTTTTATTACTAAATCAGGGTTTCTGAAATTTAGAAAATGAACACCTTCTAAATAAGTATCTGTTGAAATCACAACACTTTTTTTTTTGTCAAAAAAAACATCATCATTCAAACTTAATGCTGATGGGTTATTATAGGTTAATTTTTTAAAGTATTTTTGAATTAGAGTAAACTCATCCATTGCTTATTCTAATTTTTTTTGAAATCTTATCTAATAATGCATTCAAATATTTGGTCTGTGAATCATCTATGAAAAAATTTGATGCTTTAAGATATTCATTAATAATAATTTTTATTGAAGTATTTGGTTTATATAAGAATTCAAATATTGCACTTTTAATTATAATTTGAAAAACTTTATCCATATTATTAATTTTTAAATCTTCTTCCAAATGATTATTAATTTCTGTATTTATTAAATCTTCTCTCTCGATAGTTCCATTAACAATATCTTTGATAAACTTTTTAAATCTATGTTTAGGAAAAGTTATATTTTCTTCATTATTAAAAAGTTTTCCATAGAGTTTTTGTATTATTATTACTCTAGGATTTCTTTGAGGTGAAAATTGAACTGTCATAATCTATTGAGAAAGAACAGATAAAACTGCTTCCGCAGCCTCTGAACCTTTCTTGCCACGTGCAATAGCTTGTTTTTTGTTTAAGCAAGTAATTACACCGTTTCCTATTGGTTTCTTAGATGCTATTGATAATGTCATCAATGAGTCAGTAGTTGCTCTGGATATAAAATCAAAATGAGGTGTTTGACCTTTAATCACGCATCCTAAAGCAATAAAACCATTAAACTTATTTAAATTTTTGGATATAGTTACAGGTATCTCAAATGCACCAGGTACATTAATCACCTTTATACTGTATTTATTTTTAAGTTTATTTTTTGCACTTTTTAACAAAGACCTGGCAATGTTTTCATAATAATTTGCAACAACAATTAGAATTTTTTTTTTCACCTTATAATTTCCTGTTTCTTAATTTTAATGCCATATCCTTCTAAACCTATCACTTTTTTTTTAGATCTAGTAACAAGTATCATATTTTTAATATTTAAAGATTTAATAATTTGGGCCCCAATACCATAGTTTCTGATCAATTTGTCATGACCTTTTTTATAAAAAGTTTTACTTTTATACTGTTTAAGTGTTTGAGTTACTGATTTTAAATTAGGGTCTCTTATAAATACAAGAACACAAGTATTATATTTTTTAAAATATGAGATTGTTTTATCGAATGAATTTGGCAGTTTTTGATTAATTAGATAATTTTGAACTACATTAGATGATATTACTCTTAATCTAGGCACAGCTCCTTTCTTTAAGCTACCCTTTATCAGTGCAAAGTTTTCTGATCCATCAAGTATATTTTCAAATACTTTTATTTTAAATTTTTGTTTTTGAACAATTATTGAAGAAGTTTTTTTTAATTTAACAAGTTTCTCTCTCTTTAACCTATAAGCAATTAAATCTTCGATCTTACCTATTTTAAGTTTATGTTTTTTAGCAAAATTAAATAATGTTTTACCTGTCGCCATTTTTCCGTCATCTGCCATAATTTCACAAATAACAGCTGAATTATTTTTTTTAGCAAGTTTTGATATATCAACTGAAGCCTCAGTATGCCCTGCTCTAACAAGTACACCTCCATCTCTTGCTATAACTGGAAAAACATGTCCTGGAGATACAATATCATTTTTTTTTGCATTTTTATTTGACGCAGCTTTAATTGTTCTAGCACGATCATAGGCAGATATACCTGTTGTAACACCTTTTTTAGCTTCAATAGAGTAAGTAAAGGCAGTTTTGCTTCTGGATTGATTTATTGGTGAAGCTAAAGTTAATCCAATTTTTTTTGATTGTGCATTATCCATTGCTAAACAAATTAATCCTCTTGCATGTTTGGCCATGAAATTAATATGATTAGGATTAACAGCTGATGTTGAAATTACTAAATCACCTTCGTTTTCCATTTCTTCATGTTTGCTTTCATCATCAACAAGAATATACATTCCATTTTTCTTGACTGTCTTAATTATACTTTCTATTGAGCTAAAATTACTTTTTTTCATTGATAAATTTTTTTACGTATTTTGACATAATGTCAATCTCGACATTAACTAAATCATTTTTTTT